>NZ_DATGTT010000010.1:0-80474 GCF_035301675.1 Lentibacillus sp.
CTTGTGAAGTGGGGTCTTAAAGACCTGAACCATTTATACAAGCGTGCGTACTTAAACTATTGAACCGCCGTATACGGAACCGTACGTACGGTGGTGTGAGAGGACGACTAACCAAATAATGGTTAGTCTCCTACTCGATTGATAAGTAAAGTATGAAATTTTGCGATGCAACTTTTATTGGCAAGATAAGCCGTGTCCGGCTCCAGCACCCAGTGACTAGCGCGACTTTCCTCACCTTCGTACGATAAGTCAACATCAGCTCCCTATGGTCGCCGTGTTTCCTTTACTTCTGCGGCTAGTGGGGCAAATCGGCTAAACCGCCGCGATGCGCGGCAATGACAATCTACCTGCGACGCGCAAGTGCAGTCCCGTACGTCGCTAAACCGGGCGTTTGCACCTTTGTTCAAGTTTTTGCAGTATCTCGTCTTATTGATTTGGGCTATCGGCAACCTGCTGCAGATTGCCGTTTTTATCCATCCTAAACGAAGGGGATTTTAATGAGTCCTGGTCCTCAAAGACAGTCATTTTACGAGCTCTGTCCATAATCTGCATAAATACCTGGTAGTCTTCCTGTACGGTTTCGAGCTGCTTTGCCGTACGTGTCAATTTACTTTCCATTTCACTTATCTGGTTTCTTAATGTTTCATTTTCTTCCTGTACTTGCTCCAATGACCGTTTTGATTGATTGGAAGCCTGATAGTCTTTTTTCAGCTGCTTTAAAAATTGGATAACAGAATCCATTGTTATAGACTGTTGTTCTTGCACTTCCTCCGTTTTGCTTGATTCCAAATGAGTATTCTGCTCATTCTGCGGTACCGTGATTACGGGTTGTTTTGCTTTTTTGGCATTCGCACGTTTTTTCTCTTTTCGCTGTCGTTTAGCAAGTTCGATTGCATCATTATATTTATTTCTTACTTCGGCATTCCAGCGAAAGCCACAGGCAGCTGAGGTGCGGTTTAATTTGTCGCCAACTTCCTCAAATGCATGCAATTGTGTACTTTCTTCTCTTATATGCCGCAATACCGTTTCTGCCAGAAGCAGATCATCTTCGTGTGACCATGCATCTTGTCTTACTTTAGCCATTACTTTCAACTCCTTTTTCAATAACAGTCAAACGGGGTATTTACCTTTATTGTCTAGTTTGACCGTCTGAAAAAAGAATTATACCTCTATAATCTAGTATTATTTTTTTCTGCTTGAATTTTTTCGTGTACCTGTTTTAGCTGTTGTTCAAATTTACCGCTGTCTTTTGGCTTGTAATAATTTTTATTTTTGATTGTATCTGGCAAATATTGCTGATTGACCCAGCCGTTTTCATAATTATGCGGGTATTTATAGTCAATTCCCCGGCCCATCTTTTGTGCACCCTGGTAATGTGAGTCCTTCAAGTGTGCCGGTACGTCCCCGCTTTTCCCGCTGCGAATATCGGAGAGGGCTTCATCCAGTGCTTTATAAGCTGCATTTGATTTAGGTGACAAAGCCAGTTCTACGATTGCTGCAGCAAGTGGTATACGTGCTTCAGGGAAACCAAGACGTTCGGCTGCCTGTACGGCAGACACAGCACGCGGTCCGGCCTGCGGGTTGGCCAGACCGATATCTTCATAGGCGCAGACGATCATGCGGCGTGCGATACTATCAAGATCACCTGCTTCAATCAGCCGGCCCAGATAATGGAGCGCGGCGTTGGCATCACTGCCGCGGATTGATTTTTGAAACGCTGATAAGACATCATAATGAGCATCCCCGTCTTTATCATGGGAAAAGCTTTTCTTTTGCATGCATTCTTCGGCGACATCAAGTGTGATGATTATTTCACCTTCGGCATCTTTCGGTGTTGAAGATACAGCGAGCTCAATTCCGTTCAATGCTGCTCGCATGTCGCCATTTGCTGCCATCGCAAAATGTTCCAATGCGTCTTCTGTCAATTCTAAGGGTTGGGAGCCTAACCCGTTTTGTTCATCTTCTGATGCCCGTTTAATCGCCGTTTTAATGTCGGCCATTGTTAATGGATGAACCTCAAATAAATGACATCTGCTGCGGATTGCAGGATTAATAGAATGATAAGGGTTGCTGGTTGTGCAGCCAATCAATGTTACAAGGTTGCTTTCAATATGTGGAAGCAAAAAATCCTGTTTTGCCTTATCAAGCCTGTGAACTTCATCAAGCACCAATACGACCTGGCCGCTCATTTTTGCTTCTTCGACGACAATTTCCATATCTTTTTTCTTGTCAACAACCGCATTGAGCATTCTGACCGGCAGCTGAAGACTCTTGGCAAGTGCAAAAGCCATGGAGGTTTTTCCGGTCCCGGGCGGTCCGAACAAAATCATCGATGCCAGGCGCTCGGCTTGAATCATCCGTGAAAGTATCTTTCCGTCGCCTACCAGATGATCCTGGCCGATAATGTCATCTATGTGTTCAGGGCGCATACGAAATGCAAGTGGTTTTTGTTTCAATGTAATCGTCCTTTTTAGAGTTTTTTTCAACACACATTTTTATAAATTAGTAAGATGCATATTTAAAAGCGTAATTCTGATTGTGTTAAAATGCAAGAAACAGGCTATTCATGCTATAATATCTTGTATTGTGAATAATGATTATGAACGTTGAAGCATTCGAGAGGTGTAATCAATGAAAATTTCAACAAAAGGCCGTTACGGCTTGACCATTATGCTGGAACTGGCCAGAAAATATGGCAAGGGACCATTATCCCTGAAAGCAATCGCACGGGAAAAAGAATTATCCGAGCATTATCTGGAGCAGCTGGCGTCTCCGCTTAGGAATGCCGGGCTGATAAAAAGTGTCCGCGGTGCATATGGCGGTTATGAACTCGCAAAGGATCCGCGTGACATAAAAACAGGCGATATAATCCGTGTGCTCGAAGGTCCAATTTCTCCAGTCGAGGGGATAGAGGATGAAGAACCGGCAAAACAGGCATTATGGATACGCATCAGAGATGCTGTTAAAGAAGTGCTGGATACAACCACACTGGAAGACTTGAAACATCATGAAAATGATAAGCTGCAGGATGCGTATATGTTTTATATTTAAGCTGTTTAAATGTATGATGTTGTACATGGCGTTTTGCCGAGAAATGTTACAAGGAGATTGAGTAAGTATATCTGGAAAGGGTCATAAAGATGGAAAATATTTATTTGGATCATGCGGCAACAGCCCCTATGGATCGGCGGGTGATTGAAGCAATGACTCCGGTAATGACGGAGGTTTTCGGCAACCCGTCCAGCGTTCATTCATTTGGACGCAAAGCCAGACAGTATCTTGATGAGGCACGACGGACGATGGCCGGAAGCATTCAGGCCAATGAAAAAGAAATTGTTTTCACAAGCGGTGGAACTGAAGCAGACAACTTGGCAATGCTCGGTACCGCTATGGCTAATAAAGAAAAGGGAAACCATATCATTACGACGGTCCAGGAACATCATGCCGCGCTCCATACAGCTGAATTTTTGGAGAAGCAGGGATTTGATGTGACCTATCTTCCCGTTGATGAAACGGGTCGGGTTAGCGTTGATGAACTGGAAGATGCCTTGACAGATGAAACCATTTTCGTGTCGATCATGTATGTTAACAACGAAACCGGCATGATTCAGCCAATTGAAGCGATTGGTAATCTGCTTAAGAACCATCAGGCGTATTTTCATACCGATGCTGTCCAGGCTTTTGGATTATTGGATATTAATGTTAAGGAATCCGGGATTGATCTGCTGACTGTTTCTTCCCACAAAATAAATGGCCCAAAAGGTATCGGGTTTTTATATGTTTCAAATGATGTAAAGATCGAAGCATTGCAGTTTGGGGGAGAACAGGAACGAAAACGCAGGCCGGGAACAGAAAACGTTGCAGCCATAGCAGGTTTTCAGAAGGCTGTTGAACTGACCATGGCAGAAAAAGAAGAACGACAACAAACGTACAGAGATTATAAAGAACAATTTATGAGGCAGCTATCTGAGAACGGGATAGCGTATAAAGTGAACGGTAGACCGGAACAGGGAGTGGCAACGATCGTCAACCTCAGTTTTCCGGGTACCAACGTGGAGTCGTTGCTGACCAATTTTGATTTGGACAGAATGGCTGCATCGAGCGGAAGTGCATGTACCGCTGGATCAGTAGAACCTTCCCATGTACTTTCGGCCATGTATGGTGAAAATAACGATCGGACAACGAATTCAATCCGGTTCAGTTTTGGATCTTCTAATACGCCAGAAAATGTGACCGAGGCAGCCAATCGTGTTGCGAAAATCATTAAAAGGATAACGAATTAAAAGGTGGTGAAAACGATGAAAAACAAACAGGATACGCGAGTAGTTGTTGGTATGAGCGGGGGTGTTGATTCTTCTGTAGCGGCTTTGCTTCTGAAACAAGAAGGTTATGACGTTGTCGGCATTTTCATGAAAAATTGGGATGATACTGATGAAAATGGCGTATGTACTGCAACAGAGGACTATGATGATGTTGTCAGAGTTTGCAATCAGCTGGATATCCCCTACTTTGCAGTCAACTTTGAAAAACAATACTGGGATAAAGTTTTCACCTATTTCCTTGATGAATATAAAGCAGGACGAACACCGAATCCGGACGTCATGTGCAATAAAGAAATAAAATTTAAAGCATTTCTCGAGCACGCCATGACACTTGGAGCGGATTATCTGGCAACAGGCCATTACGCACAAGTGAGGGAAAATGACGGTAAATATGAAATGCTGCGAGGTGCTGATAGCAATAAGGATCAAACGTACTTTTTGAACCAGCTTACAGAAGATGTGCTTGAGAAGGTTATGTTTCCGCTGGGTCATCTAAACAAGAAAGACGTGCGGGAGATCGCTAAGGAACATGATTTAGTGACCGCTTCGAAAAAAGACAGTACCGGTATTTGTTTTATAGGTGAACGAAATTTCAAGGATTTCTTGAGTGAATATCTGCCGGCACAGCCTGGTCTGATGAAAACTTTGGACGGCGTTGAAAAAGGTCATCACGATGGGCTTATGTATTATACGATCGGCCAGCGTCAGGGATTGGGCATCGGCGGATCAGGTGAACCATGGTTTGTTGTCGGCAAAAACCTTGAGGAAAATATATTATACGTTGGTCAGGGCTTTGACAATGAGAAGCTTTATTCGGATAGCCTGATTGCATCTGATGTCAATTGGATCAATGATATACCAGATGAATCATTTTCATGTACAGCAATATTCCGGTACCGTCAGAAGGATAGTGCTGTTACAGTTACCAAAATGGAAAATGGGAAGGTGCATGTTGATTTTGCCGAAAAACGGCGTGCAGTAACACCTGGGCAGGCAGTAGTGTTTTATGATGGCGATGTTTGTTTAGGCGGCGGAACGATCGATGACATCATCAAAGATGAACATTATCTGGAATATGTCGGATGAATGAAAAAACGCATGCCAAGGATGAGGTGAGATGATGGACAATAATGAGCGGGCGATTGAGCTTATGAAAGAAGAGAAGTATGAGGAAGCTGCGGGGCTGTTTAATGATTTTATTGAAGAAAATCCTAAGGATCCGGTCGGCTACATTAACTTCGGTAATTTATTGTTGCATATAAATGATAAAGATCGTGCTCTTCGTTTCTTTGAACGAGCGATCGAACTGGATGAAGATGCGGCAACCGCCTATTACGGGCTGGGGAGTCTCTACTATGAAGAATCCGATTTTGCAAAAGCGCAGCAAAACTTGTTAAAGGCGATTGAAATCGGGCTGGAAGAGGCTGATGCATATTATCCGCTTGGCATGACCTTCTTTCATCAGGAGCAATACAAACTGGCTCTTCCATATTTAATGCGTGCAGCGGAATTGAGCCCGGAAGATACAGAGTATTTGTTTCAATACGGGTTGTCACTGGCACAAAGTGAGCATATTGATGAAGCCAAACCAGTCTTTCAAAAAGTACTGAAGCTGGACGACACGCATAGCGATGCACGTTACAATCTGGGAGTCATTGCCCTGTATGAAGAAAACCTGTCGCATGCGCTGGATCAATTCAATCAGGCGCTGGCGATTCAGCCTGAGCATATCCTGGCAGCAAATGCTAAAAAACAGATCATGGAGGTATGGAATAATACCGAAATGTAAGTTAGCGAGGTTATTCGTATGACAACGGATAAACAGTCTCATCAGGAGCGGGGGTTTATAAAAGGGGAACTGCTGCATACGATATTTCATAATGATCAGGAAAACTTCTCCATCGCCAAAATAAAAATTCTTGATACGAATGAGGTTTACCGGGAAAAAGATATTGTGATCAAAGGCTATTTCTCAGGTCTGGAGGAAACAGCTGCCTATTATTTTTATGGAGAATTTGAACGGCATGCTAAATTCGGCCTGCAATACAAAGTGACCGCGTACCAGACATTTATTCCGGATACAAAAGATGGTCTCATTGCATATCTTTCCAGTGATATGTTTCATGGAATCGGTAAAAAAACGGCCGAAAAAATTGTAGCGGCACTGGGAGAAAATGTGATTTCGAGGATTTTGAATGACTCGAAGGTGCTGGCTGATGTTCCAGGATTAAAAAAAGAGAAAGCAGACCGCCTTGCTGAAACATTAGCAGAAAACCAGGGCTTTGAGCATATTGCGGTTTATTTGTCCAAATATGGAATCGGTCTTAAGATGGCGCAAAAAATTTATAAGGAATATAAGGACGAAGCCATCAATGTACTAAATGAAGATCCGTATCAGTATGTGTTCGATATTGAAGGTTTTGGATTTCAGACGGCCGATCAGATCGCCCGCGGGAACGGTTTATCATTAACACATCCAAGCCGCATCGGTGCGGGGTGTATTTATGTACTGCAAAAAAATGTCCAGGATGGGCACGTATTTTTGCCTGTTGAAACGTGTGTCCGGCAGGTTATCGATTTACTGGTCAACCCCGATGACTCTCTGACAGATGATATGGTCACCGACCGTCTTGAGGAATTAAATCAGGAAAAAACAGTGATTATAAGCGGCGGAAATGTGTACTTGCCATCACTTTATTATGCCGAAGACGGGTTTGCCGCCAATGTTAAGCGGCTGATCTCCAATCCTGTTGAACATGATACCCCTTTAGCAGAACTGATGAAGATTACCGGCGATATCGAGGAACAGGAAGTGCTCAGTTATGGCAAGGAACAATTTGATGCAATCCAGCAGGCGCTCCGTTCAAAATTAATGATTGTCACCGGAGGACCGGGAACTGGCAAAACGACCGTTATCAAGGGAATTCTTAATGCCTATGCAGAGATTCACGGCATATCGTCCGATACGGATGCCTATGAATCTGACGCAGATTTTCCGTTTGTTTTGACAGCACCAACAGGCAGAGCTGCCAAGCGGCTGTCCGAATCAACCGGTCTCCCGGCGGTAACCATCCACCGCTTATTGGGCTGGGACGGACAAAGCGGCTTTGAGAAAGATGAGCATGAACAGCTGTCAGGGAAATATTTAATCGTTGACGAGTTTTCCATGGTCGACATTTGGCTGGCCAACAGTCTGTTCAAAGCCATTCCGGATGATATGCAAGTATTACTTGTAGGGGATGAGGATCAGCTGCCGTCAGTCGGCCCCGGACAAGTTTTGGCAGATTTGCTCTGGAGTGAACTGATCCCGTATGTGAGCCTTCATGAAGTCTACCGGCAAAAAGAAGGATCGAAAATAATTGAGCTGGCACATTTGATTAAACAAGACAACTGTGATCAGAGTGACTTGCAGAAAGCCAGGGACTTCAGCTTTATTTCCTGCAGCGGACAACAGCTGATCGATGTTGTGACTGCTGTGTTTCAGCGTGCAAAAATGAAAGGAATCGACCTGAAAAATATTCAGGTTTTAGCGCCAATGTACCGCTCTCAGACGGGCATAACAGAAATCAATCGTCATTTGCAGTCCCTTATAAACCCTTTTTCAGATGAAAAACGGGAAATCAAAGCTAAAGAAGCTGTTTTCCGTGTTGGTGATAAAGTATTGCAACTTGTCAATCAGCCTGAAGATGCTGTTTATAATGGCGATATCGGTCAAGTGGTTGCTATATTTGAAGAAGATGAGAATGTTGATCATGTGGAACAATTAGTCGTGGATTTTGACGGGAAAGAAGTTGTCTATGAACGAAAAGATTATGTGAATATTATGCATGCTTACTGTATTTCAATTCATAAATCGCAAGGCAGTGAATTCCCAATTGTTATCATGCCGGTAGTTCCCGCTTATCATCGTATGCTTAAGAAGAATTTGCTCTATACGGCGATCACCAGAAGCAAGAAGTCATTGATCATCTGCGGGGATAAACACGCATTTTTACGGGGTGTCAAAACATTGGATTCCAATAAGCGATTTACATCGCTTAGAGAGCAGCTCCGTGAACGTATGCAGGATTTTGATGTATCTCTGGATCGGGAAGCAGAAGATAAAGAAATTACACCATACGATTTTATGTGAATAACATGTATATTTTTTTGGATTCGGGCAAACATAGAAAAAAAGAGACTTCATTCAGAGGGACGTTTTCCCAGCAGAATGTCAGTTAAACAGAGTCGGGTCTTTACGGGCAGCTGGCCCCACTAAGCTTATTGGTTTCTTTGGAGTTTTTAAGCGAGGGTCTTACTGCCCGTTAAGGCGGGATGAAAAGGAGTTCTCTTCTATGTTGGTATGTCCGAATTGCCGTGGCAAGGATATAGGGAAAATCGGCACGCAGCAGTTTTATTGCTGGAATTGCTTTATTGAACTGACTGTATTTGATGAAAAACTTGCGGTGCATCAGGTTGAAGCAGATGGTTCTTTGAGTTCTCTTGATGACTTGTTCACAGAAGATGAACGGAAAATTCAATGGTAATCTTCATATCGCTGGAAATCTTCTCTTTTTCAGGGGGTGCAGGACATGTTCCGGGATAATAAACCATTGAATTTTCTTTTTTGGATCATAACCGGAATATTTTCATTTTTATTTATCTATTTACTTGTTAAACTTTTCCCTGTGTATGATGCTGTTTTTTCGTTCCTCTGGCATCTGTTGCTCCCATTTCTGATTTCTGTTCTGATTGCATATCTATTGTACCCGGTTATTCAAAAAATGCACAAGCACGGTCTGCCGAAAAGCCTGGCTATTTTATTGATATATATGCTTTTTTTTGGCGGGGCAGGCTATTTGGGCTATCGAATCTATCCGGTTGTCATAGAGCAAACCAGGGATTTGCAGGAGCAATTACCGCAATTGATTGAAATGTATCGGGATTTTATTTACAGTCTTTATGAATATACATCATTTTTGCCGGAAACGGTGCACGATAGGATGGATGGACTGATATCCGAAGCGGAAACATACATCGAAAATCTGCTGACGAATCTGGTTCGGAGTTTCACCAAAATTTTCGATATGATTATTATCATTACTGTCATACCGGTTCTTGTTTTCTATTTTCTAAAGGATTTCAACATAATAAAAAAATATTTCAAAAACTGGATTCCTGGGAGATATCACGCACGAACCCGGTTACTATGTCAATCCATTGATGAAGGGCTGGGAAGTTACATACGTGGACAGCTCATTGTTTGCATGTTTGTCGGAGTGGCTGCTTTTACGTTATTTAAACTTTTGAATGTCCCTTATGCATTATTGCTGGCTCTTATTATGGGGCTGACGAACATTATCCCATATTTCGGCCCGATTATCGGAGCAATTCCGGCAGTTGCCATTACCGCACCTCTTTCCGGCAAACTTGTTCTGATTGTGCTGGCGGGTGTTTTTGCTATTCAAGTGATTGATGGCAACCTGCTTTCACCTTACATTGTCGGCAAAAGTATTAATATTCATCCGATTGCCATTATATTCGCCCTGTTATTGGGCGGTCAATTAAGCGGCGTGATTGGAATGATTCTGGCTGTACCGGTACTAGCTGTTATAAATGTTGTCATGTCACATGTTATATCCGTCAGAACGAATAATTGACATTTACAAAATTGTTGTCTATACTATCAGCAAATCAAACGTGAGAATACGCTGAAGGTTACGAGTACATGTGCCTCCATTCAAAAGAGTCTGGAAACGGTGTATAGGATGAGCACCGCTTATAAACGAAGCGGGTGATTCTGCACTGTTATTCTGAGCTCTCCAGAGAGGGATTTCAATGGGCTGGAAGAATCCTGAACGTCGAGTCATGGAAGCTGAACCTGAGTACGGTTAATACCCGTCGGTTTCATACCGTTAACATGCAGAGTGATGAATGAAGAACTCATTCATAATTAGGGTGGTACCGCGAACAATCTCGTCTCTAAAGTAAATAGAGAGGGGATTTTTTTATTGAGAATATTAATGGTGGAGGTTAAATGATGAAACAGTTAACATCAGCTCAAGTCAGGCAAATGTTTCTGGATTATTTTCAAGAAAAAAAACACCAGGTGGAACCGAGTGCATCACTCGTTCCAAAAGAAGATCCGACATTGCTGTGGATAAACAGCGGTGTATCAACGTTAAAGAAATACTTTGATGGACGTATCATTCCGGAAAATCCACGGATTGTGAATGCACAGAAATCAATTCGCACAAATGATATTGAAAACGTCGGGTTTACGGCAAGACATCATACATTTTTTGAAATGCTCGGGAACTTCTCGATAGGCGACTATTTTAAAAAAGAAGCCATTGAGTTTGCGTGGGAATTTTTAACAAGTGACAAATGGATTGGATTTGATCCTGAACTCTTATCTGTGACCGTTCATCCTGAAGATGATGAAGCATATGAACTTTGGCTTCACAATATACAGGTCCCGGAAGAACGAATAATTAGACTTGAAGAAAATTTCTGGGATATTGGTGAGGGACCAAGCGGCCCTAACTCGGAAATTTTTTATGATCGCGGTGAGCGTTATGGAAATGATACAACTGATTCTGAGCTTTATCCAGGAGGCGAAAACGAGCGTTATCTTGAAATTTGGAATCTGGTCTTTTCCCAGTTCAACCATAATCCGGACCACACGTATACATTGCTGCCAAAGCAAAATATTGATACCGGAATGGGCCTTGAACGGATTGTATCGGTTATTCAGGACGCACCGACAAACTTTGATACAGATTTGTTTATACCGCTTATCCGCCAGACGGAAGCAATCTCCGGCAAAACTTACGGGCAAAAAGAAGAGGATGATACTGCATTTAAAGTCATTGCCGATCACATCCGGACCGTAGCATTCGCAGTAGGTGACAAGGCGCTGCCGTCCAACGAAGGAAGAGGTTATGTGCTGCGCAGGCTACTGCGCCGGGCTGTCCGTTTTGCTAAACAACTTGGAATTGATGAACCATTTATGTATAAATTGGTTCCGACCGTTGGAGAAATAATGGCAGACTTTTATCCGGAAGTACTTAAACAGCAGTCCTATATCGAAAACGTGATCAAAACAGAAGAGGAACGATTCCATGAAACGCTCAACGATGGTCTGGCGATATTAAATGGCATTATACAAAAAGAAGAGCAAAAAGGAAGTACTGTCTTTCCCGGAGTGGAAGTGTTCAGATTATATGACACGTACGGTTTTCCGAAAGAATTGACTGAAGAGTACGTTGCCGAACATGGATTTACCATCGATGAACAAGGGTTCGAACAGCAAATGGAGAAGCAGCGTGAGCGAGCCAGAAGCGCCCGGCATAAAGTTGATTCAATGCAGATTCAGGACAGTGTTCTGAGTGAAGTCGAGGCGGACAGCACTTTTGTCGGATATGATAAACTGGGAGTGGAAACAACAACCGATGTGATTGTTAAAGAAAAAGAAATCGTTGATACAGCGGCGGCAGGTGATGAGGCGTTCGTCTTCCTGAAAGAAACCCCATTCTATGCCGAAAGCGGTGGACAAATCGCTGATAATGGCTGGATATACACGGATAATGCATCTGCCTATGTTGAGGATGTACAAAAAGCACCCAAAGGTCAGCATGTTCACAGGGTTCGTGTCAAAGAGGGAGAAATCCGAACAGGAGAAATTGTGAAAGCGGCCGTGGAAACAGCTTTTCGTTCTGGGATTATTAAAAATCATACTGTAACGCACTTGCTGCATCAGGCACTGAAGGATGTACTCGGCGATCATGTTAATCAGTCAGGATCTCTTGTAGCACCGGATCGGCTAAGGTTTGATTTCTCGCATTTCAGCTCGGTGAGTCAGGAACAGCTAAATCAAATTGAGCAAAAAGTAAATGAGAAGATATGGGCTTCGATTCCGGTTGTCATTGATCACAAGAAGCTTGAAGAAGCTAAAGAAATGGGTGCGATGGCTTTATTTGGTGAAAAATATGGCGACATCGTCAGGGTTGTACAAATCGGCGATTACAGTATTGAATTGTGCGGCGGCTGTCATGTCGGAAATACTGACGAAATCGGTTTATTCAAAATCATCTCTGAAACAGGGATTGGTGCCGGCACACGAAGAATTGAAGCTGTATCAAGTAAGCAGGCCTTTGATTATATGAATGAAAAGCTGGGCATACTGCAGGGAGCTGCCGATCTTTTAAAAGCGAATGACGACAATGTCATTGAGCGTCTTGAAGGTTTATATGACGAAATCAAATCTTTGCAAAAGGAAAATGAATCGCTGAACGCAAAATTGTCAAACCAGGAAGCTTCTTCCATCATTGAAAACAGTGAAGATGTTGATGGTGTCACAATACTTGCTCAGAGGGTCAGCGTGAAAGATATGAATCAACTCCGGAATATGGTAGACAATCTGAAACAAAAACTTGAATCAGGGGTGATCCTGCTGGCAGCGGAAAACGACCAGAAAGTCCAATTGGCTGCGGGTGTGACCAAAGAATTAACAACGAAAGGTCTTCACGCCGGCAATCTGATCAAGCAGGCTGCAGAAATTTGCGGCGGTGGCGGCGGCGGTCGTCCCGATATGGCTCAGGCAGGCGGAAAAAACCCAGATAAAATTAATGACGCTCTTGATAGTGCTAAACAATATGTCACAAAACATTTAAATGAGTAGAAAACCTGTATCCTATCTGGTAAAAAAGATATAATATAATCGATAAACATGTTAGAATAGAGAACAAAGGTAAAACATGTGGAATGAGGTGTCACTATGAGCTCTATTGATAAAACAATGAAATTCAACTTTTCGGAGGAGCCTTTTGATCAGGACATTAAAGAAATCTTGCTTACCGTACATGGTGCGCTTAAGGAAAAAGGCTACAATCCAATCAATCAAATAGTTGGCTATTTATTATCCGGTGACCCTGCATATATACCGAGATATAATGATGCACGGAATTTGATTCGTAAGGTAGAACGTGATGAGGTCATTGAGGAAGTTGTGAAGTTTTACCTTAAAGAGCAGCAAAAGGAAAGTTAAATGAAAATTATCGGACTGGATGTTGGCTCTAAGACGATTGGGGTTGCTGTTAGTGACCCCTTAGGTTTGACGGCTCAGGGTCTTACGACGATTAAATGGGATGAACAGAATATCACTTCCGCTGATGAGGAACTAAAAAAAATTATAGCAGAACAATCAATTGGGAAGGCTGTTATTGGACTGCCCAAACATATGAATGGAACGATTGGTGAGCGTGGTGAAGCATCCGAAAAATATGCGGAACACGTCGAGGCAATCCACAGGATATCGGCGGTGCTTTGGGATGAACGTTTATCAACCGCTGCAGCCGAACGTGTTTTACTCGAAGCCGATATGAGCAGGAAAAAAAGGAAAAAAGTGATTGATAAAATGGCAGCGGTTATGATTCTGCAAAGTTATCTGGATCGGAAACCGTAAAAAGGAGTGTACTAATGGCACTGGAAGAAAATGAACGTATTATCATACCTGATGAAAATGGAGAAGAACATCTTTTTGAAGTATTATTCACATTTGATGTCGACCAGACCGGGAACTCTTATTTAGCTGTCGTTCCTGCTGATCAAAAAGAAAATGAAGAAGTTGAAGTGTATGCTTTCCGGTATGAAGAACAGGAAAAAGATGAGGATGATCTTTCACTTTTTCCAATTGAATCTGACGAGGAATGGGAAATGGTCGAAGAAATGCTTCATACATTGATCGATGAAGAGAATGGCGAGTGAAGAAAGAATCGGTTGATATGAACTGATATCTTGATTGATATCAGTTTTTCTTTTGCAACATCAAAGATTTAAAAAAAGTAGTTATATGAAAATCTTAGGCACCCGCTGAAAGATAAAGTTAGACTTGAGTTTATCTAAATATTTCTCGATAGATTGTTTTTATTTTTTTTAGTAAAATATAACGGATGAAAGGGGGAGACTTATGTCCAAAAAGAAAATGTCAGGGAGTTACAGGGAAAATTTGCTGAAGCGCAATGACGATGCTAAAATGGTCCGGAAAATAGCGGCAATCATCATCATTTCGCTGCTGCTGATTTTCATTGTGGGCAGCATATCGGCATATTTTTATATTAAATCCGCATTGCAGCCTGTTGACCCTGACAGTGATAAGGATGTTGACATTGAAATTCCATTAGGTTCGTCGACATCTGATATAGCAGCAACCCTTGAAGAAAATAATATAATAAAAGACGGCACTGTCTTCCGTATTTATACGAAAATGAATAATGTGACTGAATTCCAGGCAGGTGAATACACTTTTTCCCCTTCCATGGAAATTGATGAAATAATCGATGCACTGCAAAAAGGGAAAGTCATGGAAGCGCCACTATATAAAATAACGATACCTGAAGGAAAATCAATGGACGAAATAGCAGAGATTTATGCTAATAAATTGCCATTCAGCAAAAAGGACTTTCTTAATAAAGTAAATGATAGGGGCTATATTGAGACATTAATCGATACATACCCTGATATTTTAACAAATGATATTTTAAGTCCAGAGATCAGAACACCACTGGAAGGGTATTTATTTGCTGCCACATATAAATTTTATAAAGAGAAACCGTCTGTCGAAGCGGTGGTAAACCGTATGCTTGAAAAAACAGTCAATGTTGTCACACCTTATCTGGATGAAATCTCCGCTCAGGATTTATCAGTTCATGAGGCTCTGACAATGGCATCCATTGTTGAAAATGAGGCGAGCTCTGATAAACAGCGGAAAAAGATTGCCGGGTTATTTTATAACAGGCTTGAAGAAGGAATAGCACTGCAGACAGATCCGACAGTGTTGTATGCCCTTGGGAAACATAAAGATAAAGTATCGCATGAGGATTTGGAAGTGGAATCACCATATAATACGTACCACGTAAATTCACTGCCTGTCGGACCGATTTCGAATTTTGCCGAATCGTCGCTGAAAGCAACCATCAACCCCGAGGAATCGGATTATTTATATTTCCTTCATGATGATGAAGGCAATATTCACTTTTCCAAAACGAATAAAGAGCATAATAAATTAAAAGAGAAGTATATCGACTAAAAAGTGGAAGTGCGGTGCAAACTTAATCCCGCATTTCCTGTTTTTTAATCAATCGCGATAAATGACTGTTAATTACAGATTAAGTTATGATATGAGTTCAATGAAACCGTGTAATATTAAGAGGGTGATTGAATGGATAAGACGTTAACGGACTATTTAATGCAAACATTGCCGGATGAAGACAACTGGGTTTCTGAACTTGAACAATCAGCCCATAATGAGGGTGTTCCCATCATGGATCCGGTGAGTATGCAGTTTGTCATGCAACTGATTCGGCTGACAAAGCCCAAACGAATTTTGGAAATTGGATCAGCCATCGGGTATTCGGCATTAAGAATGCTGCAGGCAAATCCGGAGGCTAAGATTGTAACCATTGAAAAAGACGAAGAGCGTTACAATCAGGCTAAACGGAATATAAGTGAGAGAGGTGAACAAGATCATATTCGCACCATTCATGGCGATGCGATTGATGAGCTGCAGGGTATGACTGAAGGTCCGTTCGATCTGATACTGATTGATGCTGCGAAAGGGCAGTACCGGCGGTTTTTTGAACTTTCTGCTCCACTTTTAGCAAACGATGGGGTTGTATTAACTGATAATGTTTTGTTTAAAGGGTATGTAGCAGACAGTGAAAAACAACACCCAAGATATGAGAAAATCGCCCAAAAAATCCGTGCATATAATGATTGGCTCATCAACCATCCGGGTTTCACAACGACTATCGTGCCTGTTGGCGACGGCATTGCAATCAGTAAAGACAAAGAAGGAAAGGGGCTTTCATCCCATGCCTGATAAACCAGTTGTTATTGGTGTTGCCGGCGGAACCGGAAGTGGCAAGACTTCTGTAACCCGTTCTATCTGCCAGCGCTTCCAGGATAAAACAATTCTTGTCATTGAACAGGATTATTACTATAAGGATCAAAGTCATTTACCATTCGAAGAACGGTTGAACACCAATTATGATCATCCACTGGCATTTGACAATGACCTGTTAATCAGCCAAATCCATGATCTGATTAACCATCAGCCTATTCAAAAGCCGGTTTATGACTATAAAATGCATACACGGTCAAATGAGGTGGTTACCGTAGAACCAAAAGAGGTAATCATTCTGGAGGGTATACTTATATTGGAGGATCAGCGCCTGGTGGATTTAATGGACATTAAGGTGTTTGTTGATACCGATGCCGATGTCCGTATTATTCGCAGGCTGTTAAGGGATATTAAGGAGCGGGGCAGAACATTGGACTCTGTTATTGACCAATATGAAAGCAATGTCCGGCCAATGCACCTTCAATTTGTTGAACCGACAAAGCGTTATGCAGACATCATTATTCCGGAAGGCGGTCAAAATCACGTAGCCATCGATATCATGGCTACAAAAATTGAAAAGATTTTGTCCAGAACCAGGTAAAATTCAAAGTGAAAAGTATTGAAAATTTAAATTGAATCTGCCATAGTAGTTGCTAGTAATAGTTTATATCAATACGGTTTATGCTGTACTGAAGATAAAAGGAGTGTAAATGTTCATGGTTACAGAAAAAAGTTATTACATGACTGAAGAGGGGAAAGATAAGCTGGAGGAGGAATTGCAGCATTTAAAAACGGAAAAAAGACAGGAAGTTGTGGAGCGTATTAAGATTGCACGCAGTTTTGGCGACCTGTCCGAGAATTCTGAGTATGATGCTGCAAAGGATGAACAAGCATTTGTCGAGTCACGCATATCACAGGTGGAGACAATGATCCGCAATGCTGTCATCATTGAAAATGATAATGAAAACCCGGATATCGTTTCACTGGGCAGATCTGTTACGTTTAAAGAATTGCCTGATGGGGATGAAGAGACATACACAATCGTCGGCAGTGCTGAGTCAGACCCGTTTGAAGGCAAAATATCAAATGACTCACCAATGGCTAAAAGCCTGATCGGTCAGGAAGCCGGTGCTGAAGTATCTGTAACAACACCTGCCGGGGATATCATGGTAAGAATTGAAAAGGTTGAATAATCACTTTAATATATTAAACACTTGTAAAATCACCATATTGAAGTAAAAGGATGCTATAGAAAATATATAGCTCCTTTTTTTATGGCATTATTAAAGGCCTGATTACGGGTCATAAATATTCACAAGAAGCGAAAAATAAGACATGACAGAGGCTTGACACGAGCCCGTAGAAACCAAACGTCCGGAAATTGAAATCAACCATGGAGACCAGCATAGTTTCATTTTAAAAAAATCGGCAAAATGACATATAGTAAGTTATAAAAAATATGATACCATAAAAGGTGACAGTGGAGGGGAGGGATTAACTCGTGTCGACCTCACGTGTTAATAAGTATGAAAAACGAAGAAAAAACACGAAACTTTTATCAATGTTAATTATTCTGGGGAGTATTTTAGCTATTGTGTTATTATGGCTGCTTATATTCGGCGGCAATGATGAAGCTGGTGAGTCAGAAAACAATCAGACAAATGAATCGTCATCACAGGAAGAACAGAATGAGTCAGCTGAAAATAATACTGATTCTGAAACAGATGGTTCTGATGATGAGTCCGGCTCCACCGATGATTCTGATACCGACGAAGAAAATAACGAAGAATCGGAGACCGAACAGGTTGAACCATCTGATGACAATGTAACAGAGGCCTATACGGGTGACTGGCAGCCTGTGGGTACAGAGCAGTCTGAACCGCATACGATAAATTATAATGAAGGATCTCAGGATAGAGAAGAAATGCGGAAAGCAGCAGCAGAAGCGACCGGACTCGATAAGAATAATTTAACCATGTGGTGGATTGAACGCAATGGCGACGGAAAAGTGATTAATACTGTTTCCGATCCTGATGAAACCGAAATATACCGTGTTTACAATCAGTGGGCGCCAAATGAAGGCTGGCAGCCGACAAAAGTAGAAGAATTGAAAGAAAACGATCAGAAATGGCGTTTTGAGTAAACGGAGAAGATTGTGGAGGAAATAACATGACTGTAGGAATTATTGGTGCAATGGATGAAGAAATTGCCTTGTTACAGGATAATATGACGGAAAAAGAAGAAACTGCAGCTGCCAATTGTTTATTTATCAGGGGCAAGCTGTTCGGACGCAATGCTATTTTGATGAAATCCGGAATCGGCAAAGTGAATGCTGCCATGGCGACGGCCATTTTGCATGAACGGTTCAATCCTTCCCTGGTCATCAATACAGGATCTGCCGGCGGATTTGCGGCTGAACTGAATGTCGGGGATATTGTCATTTCAACAGAGGTTGTGCACCATGATGTGGATGTCACTGCATTCGGTTATGCATATGGCCAAGTTCCAAAAATGCCTGCTATGTATACGGCTGATGCTGATTTAGCTGCACAGGCAGGGCAAGCTGTCAAACAGTTAGGCATCGATTACCAGGAAGGTATTATTGCAACAAGTGATTCATTTATGGAAGATACGGCGCAAGTAGAGGCTGTCAGAGAAAAGTTCCCTGCGATGATTGCAGCGGAAATGGAAGCTGCAGCTATCGCACAAGTCTGTTATCAGTATGAAACACCTTTTGTTGTGATTAGGGCTCTATCGGATATTGCCGGAAAACGATCATCCATCTCATTTGATGCATTCCTGGATACTGCAGCCAAAAATGCAGCAAATCTGATTATGAAAATGGTTCAAAAACTGCCATTCCATCCATGATTTACCTCCCGTTCAGAATCATACCATATGTTATGATTTCCATATGGAGAGGAGAGATCATATGAGACATCAGAAACAGAAAAAAGAGACAAAACTGGCGGACTACCGCCGATTTACTGTAACATTACTGATATTGGCCTCCTATCTATATATGGGAGCCGTTATTAATACGCATATCAACTATTCTGCTGATGGAAAAGCATTGACCTTATTGTCATTTGCCTCAGCTGCCATCGCAGGCTGGTTTAGCTTCCGAACACGCCGCTTAGGTGGAAAACTGCAGAAATAGATTGCGGGGGAGATAACCCCCGCAATCTATTTCTGACTATACTCTTTTCGATAATACTCATGAAAAACCTTCATCAGTGCCCGCTTTTCTATCCGTGATACATAACTTCGGGATATATCCAGCATACTGGCAATTTCCCGTTGTGTCATTTCTTTATAATTATTCAATCCGTAGCGATACAGAATCACTTCCCTTTCTCTGTTGTCAAGAATGGATAAGTAATCATTCATCTTTTCAATTTCCATATTTAATTGAATGTATTCGATGATATTTTGATTTTCAGCTTCCAGAATATCGATCAGGCTAATCTCGTTTCCTTCTTTATCCTGACCGATCGGATCATGCAGTGAAACATCCTTTTTCACTTTTTTTAATGCACGCAGGTGCATTAATATTTCATTTTCAATACATCTTGCCGCGTAGGTTGCCAATTTAGTTCCTTTATCGGAAGAATAGCTTTCGATACCTTTAATTAATCCGATGGTCCCAATCGAAATCAGATCTTCCATATCCTCTCCAGTGTTCTCAAATTTTTTGACGATGTGAGCAACCAGCCGTAAATTGTGTTCAATCAGCTTGTTTCGGGCGTCCTCATCACCTTCCTGCATTTTTCTGATGTATTTCATTTCATCTTCCGGTGACAAGGGCTGTGGAAAAGCGTGGTTTTTAACATAGGAGACAAAAAAAAGCGCTTCTTTAATTAGCAGGCCAAGAAAACTCAAAATGCCTGACAAATATAATGCACCTCCCTGGATTATGGCTGGGTTATTGCCTATATATCATCTGTATGAAGGAGATGCCGGTTTTGTGTCTGTCCGAACAGAAAAGACCCCTGTATCTGACATTGGGAAGCTGTTATTTTGAGAATAAAAAAAAGCGACCCCCTCGGAGTCACTTCTGCTGCTGCTTCTGTTTTTGAATGGCTTTTTCATATTCATCCGTTCTGTTATTTGTTACTGGTTTGACGCCTGCTTTATGAGCTGCTCTGGAAATCATATGTGCCGCAACAGGGGAAGTCAATAGCGTAAACGCAATCGCCAGCAATAGCTTTCCACTGATGATGTCATGCTGTATGTAAAGAAATAAAAAAGCGCCGATCAACAAACCTGATATGCCCAGTGTCGCCCCTTTTGTAGTAGCATGAAGCCTTGTATAGACATCTGGAAAGCGGATAACCCCAATTGAGCTGGACAACAGGAAAAAGGAACCGGACAGAAGCAATAGGGCTATAATAATGTTTGCAATAATTTCAATCCAGTTTTCTATCAATGATAACACCCTTCTCCAGATATTTCGCAATGGCCAGTGTACCGATGAATAGAAGAATGCCAATCAGCAAAATGACATCATTTAATTTTGTCGACGGAAGTAGTACTGCCATCAATGCCGTTAACCCCATCATATTCATGCCCACTGAATCAAGGGCGACTGCACGGTCCGCATTAGTTGGTCCGTTAATGATCCGGTAGAGAAGCAGAATCAGCGAGACAGAAATCGCTACGAGGCAAATGATGGTCGAGATTTGAACAATTGCTTCAGTAGCGGACAAAAGATTATTCATCGTGTCACCTCCATGATGGCTTTTTCAAACGTGTTCTTAATGGATTTTATTTCATCATCAATGTCATCGATATGCATCGCGTGGATATACAAGTGGGTATTATCACGCGAAACTGCGACTGAAAGCGTACCCGGTGTCAACGAAATCAGGTTTGCAAGAAGTGTGATTTCCCAGTTGCTGGTCAATTCAGTTGGTAAAGCGAAAATACCTGGTTCAAATACAGGTTTGCGAGCGTAAGCAAGTTTGACGATATCGATGTTGGATAAGATTAGTTCTTTTATGAACAGGATAATCAATCCGGCGATTTTAAAAGCACGTTTCATGTAAAAAGTATCCGGTATAAAACGATTCAGAAGAAGCAGTAACAAGATACCCAACAAGTAGCCTGAGATAAAGCTGGATACGGTGTAGGTTTCACTGAGGAGCATCCACATGACCGCTATGATCAGATTAACAACAATTTGAAACGCCATTCTATATCATCCTTCCATCACAGCATTGATGTATTCTGCCGGATTAAGCAAATACTTGGAAATCGACTCAATTGACGGGTATATAAATTCAGCTCCTATGCCCAGAAATACGGATAAAGCTAATAACACGACAACCGGAACTGTCCTGCCTTTTATCGATTTTGGCTGGAATGATTCATCTTTTTCTCCCCAGAACCCTCTGATGAATATTTTCATTATCGAATAAAGAATCAATAGACTGGACAATAATGCAATGATTACGATGGCAATTTCTTCAGCTGCCAACGCTCCCCGCAGCAGCAGAACTTTTCCGATAAAGCCGCTGAAAGGGGGAATGCCTGCGAGTACAAATCCCGATACAAACAGCATCCATCCGAGAAACGGATAATAATGAATCAACCCGCTGAACTTGCGTAAATCGGAACTTCCCGCGGCATATGCAATCGTTCCTGCGAGCAGGAACAGACTTGCTTTTATCAGCATGTCATGAATCAAATAATAGATGGATCCGCTGACACCATCTTGGTTGAATACAGCAATTCCCATCAAAATAAAACCGATTGCCGGAATAATATTATAAGCGATGATTAATTTTATATTATTGGTGGACAAGGCACCCAACACACCAAAAATCATCGATAAACCAGAGATCCAAATAAATGCTTCATGTGTCAGCTCGATCTTATGTACAAAGATTAGAGAAAAGATCCTGATGATCGCATAGATTCCAACCTTTGTCAGTAATGCTCCAAACAGAGCTGAAATGACCGGGTTCGGTACAGCATATGACTTTGGCATCCAGTAATACAGGGGAAACAGCGCCGCTTTTACAGCAAATACAAAGAATAAAAGAATGCCGACAGTTGTCAGGATTCCCTGCTGATCTACTTCCTGTACGCGCTGTGCAATCTGCGCCATATTCACCGTACCGACCGCCCCGTATAAAAACCCGACGGCTGTTACGAACAGCATGGACGAGAAAAGGTTGATGAATACATACTTCATGGATTCACGAAGCTGCACTTTATCCCCGCCCAGCACAATCAGGCCATAAGAAGCCATCAGAAGCACTTCAAAGAAAACAAACATGTTAAAGATATCACCGGTCAAAAAGGCACCCGAAACCCCTGATATCAACATGAAAAAGAACGTGTAAAAGTAATACTTCTCTTTTCGGTCTGACAGGGAGTGCGGGGCGTAAAAAGCACAAGCTGCTGCAACAACGTTCGTTGTCAGAACCAGAAGGATAGACAGCTGATCGGCAACAATAATGATACCATATGGTGCGGCCCAGTCACCGGTTTCAAGTATGATGGATCCCTGATTAAACACAAGCCACGCTGCAAAACTCACAACAGCAAGATTTCCGATGATAAAGATTTTCGAAAGTATACGGACAAGTGTCAGCCATTTTGGAAAAAAAGCGAGAATGATTCCCGCTATTAATGGAATGATGATTGGTAAAACTGCCAGATTACTCATTTTCGTTACCCCTTAATTGCTCCATATTATCTGTGTTGTTTTCTTCAGCGGTACGGTATGCAAGAACCAACAATAAGCTGGTGATTCCAAAACTGATTACAATAGATGTTAATATCAGCGCCTGCGGTAAAGGATCTGCATAATCACTGACCCCTTCTGTCAGGATTGGCGGGTTGCCTCTTTTCAACTCTCCCATTGTCAAAAGGAATAAGTGTGCCCCATGGGAGAGCAGAACAGAGCCTATAACCAGCCTCAGAAACTGTTTTTGCAATAAATTATAAATGGCAGTAGCGAACAATACTCCTGCAAGGATTGAAATAATAAACTCCACTTATTTCCCTCCTTTATTTGTCTTTAATTTTATGAGGGTGTAAATGGCAAGAGCTGCTATACCCAGAACGGTTATTTCAAATAATGTATCAAGACCGCGCATGTCAACAAGAATAACGTTGACCACATTGTCTCCGCCGCCGAGTGAGTGTGACGTTTCAAGGAAATAATCGGAAATGGTTCCAAACCAGTCGCTGCTGTGTGCAGAGATTCCAATCATCGTCACCATCGCACCAAAACTAACAGATACGATAGCATTAATTGTCTTTTTACCTAATGGTTCACTTTGCTTTCTAAGTTCCGGCAAGTGATAGAAGCAGAGCAGGAACAGAGCTACCGAAACTGTCTCAACCACTAATTGCGTCAGGGCCAGATCCGGTGCCCGGTAAATGACAAACAGAAGTGCTACGCCATATCCGGCCACACCGACAATTAAAACGGCCGCCAGATTCTTTTTTGCATATATGGTACCAACAGCCGCGGCCGTAATCATCAATGCGACAGCCACTTCAATAACGGTGACAGGCGCCAGATTGCTGAAGTCAATCGTAAAGCCGCCGGTAGCCAGCATAAACCCGAAAGTGACGACCACAATAGTGCTTAAAATAATCGCTATATAGGTCCTTAATGAACCGGTCATATAAAACGTTGTGATCTTTCTTGAATAACTATCCAATTTTCCCATGATGGTATCGTAAACTTTATTGGCACTCAATTTGCCAGGGAGTACTTGATAAATTCCGTTCCATCTCGTTCTGGTTGCCGTCAGTACTGCACCGAGTCCTACAACAACGAGTGACATCCGGAACGCTGGTGCATCCCACCCATGCCAGAAGTAGATATCTTTTACAACTTGCTCCCCGTACACAGCTTCAGCCGCATGGGCAATAAATGTACCATTGACAACACTTGGGAACAGGCCGATTAAAATGACCCCGAGCACGAGAATTCCTGGTGATACAAGCATGCCGGGCGGTGCTTCATGCGGTTTTTTCGAAAGCTTGTCAAGCTGAGTTTTTCCGCCGAATGTACCAAAAAGAAAATACAGTGAATAAACAAATGTAAAAATACTTCCCAATACAGCCAGGTATGGGATTATATCCACAAGAATACTTGCAGTCGCGCTCATCCCGTCCTGCAATTTAATTGTTGATTTAAAGAATAATTCTTTGCTGTAAAAACCGTTTAAGAACGGCAAAGGAATTCCGGCCATGGAAAA
Organism: Lentibacillus sp.; assembly: GCF_035301675.1. Taxonomy (NCBI): domain Bacteria; kingdom Bacillati; phylum Bacillota; class Bacilli; order Caryophanales; family Bacillaceae; genus Lentibacillus; species Lentibacillus sp. The sequence continues at coordinate 24,429 of NZ_DATGTT010000010.1, forward strand.
TGTGCCGAAAAGCGCAAATGTTGCCGTAATCGGCATAAATGTCAGCAGCCCGCCCAGCTTGCGGATATCACGGGTGCCTGTTTCATGGTCGACAGTTCCGGCCACCATAAATAGGCTGCCTTTAAAGGTGGCATGGTTCAGAATATGAAAAACAGCTGCGAAGATGGCCGCTTTTGTTCCGAAACCGAGCATTGCCATAATCATACCGAGCTGACTGATGGTAGAATACGCTAAAATAGCTTTCAAGTCTGTCTGGTGCACCGCCATATAGGATCCCCAGCAAAGTGTGACAATTCCTGCGATGCTGACAATGATAAAAAACCATTCGAAATTCCCGAACACCGGGGAAAACCGTGCCACTAGATACAACCCTGCTTTTACCATCGTTGCCGAATGGAGGTAGGCGCTGACCGGGGTCGGTGCTTCCATGGCATCCGGCAGCCAGATATGAAACGGGAATTGGGCTGATTTTGAAAATGCCCCCAATAGAAGAAAGCCCAGAGCGAGCGGCATATATGGGCTCGCAAGAATAGCATCCGTTTTCGCTATCATTGCCTGAATGCTTGTTGTCCCTGTAATAACTGATAACAGGGCAAAACCGCCAAACATGCTCAGTCCGCCGAAAATGGTAATCATCATTGATTTCAATGCACCATATCTCGACCGTTCATTAAAATGCCAATAGCCAATCAGCAAAAATGATGAAATGGACGTGAGTTCCCAGAATGTATAAAGAACAAATACGTTATCCGACAATACGATTCCGAGCATTGCTGACATGAACATCATCAAATAGACATAAAAATGCCCGAGTGGTTCGCTCCGGTCAAGATAGTAGATGGAATATAAAACCACCAGGGCCCCGATCCCGCTGATTAATAAAGCAAACAGAAGGCTAAGCCCGTCAAGATGAAAGTCGAAATTTATGTCAAGTGATGGAATCCAGTTATATGTATGTCGTACCGGCTCGAACCCTGAACCAGCGAATTGGATAAAATAAATGAAAATAATCAAGGGAATAAGCAGTACAAAAATTCCTGTATGTACTTTATGTTTGAATTTACTAATAAATGGAATAAAACAAGCAAGCAGTAGTGGAATTAATACTGTGAAAATCATCTGAAATGTTGTCCTCCTCTTAATGGATATGACTGCTTTTGACAGCTTGAGGAATATGGTTAAACGAATGGTCATATGACTTTATATGTAATGTTACCAACGTTAGCTTATCATAATCATGATTGCAGTGGAAATGAAAAACCCCTGGCTATTTTAAATAGTCAGGGGACTTACAGGCGATACTCAATTATATAGTTTTACTTTATGCATTAGATCTCGTTTGCAAATTTCTTTTTCAATTAAATGTATAAAGTCGGGGCTTAAGTTCAATTCATTCGCTTTAAAATATGATTCCAGCAACAGCTCATCAGATAAATACTCCATGAATACAGCCCTCCTAAACTTAAAACAACCAATTGTATATCAAGTGATAGTTAATAAGTTATCATGAAATAATAAGCATAACAAGATTGATATTATCTACAAGTGCTTGTAGATAACTTGTGAACAAATAATGAAATAAGGCGAAAATTGTTGATGTTGCGGTGTGGATTTTGTGTATAAAGTTATCCACAGCGCGAAAAATGAAAGAAATTGTCGAACGTTTCTTGGCATATTTTCCTGTATTTCTTTGCGTTATTTATTTTCGATGATGGAAAGGTGGTATAGGGTTGAGTTATAATAAGTATCTGTTATACGATTGTTTTAATCATAGTGATGTGTATTACATAGGAAAAAACCCGACAATAGCTAAATAAGTTTAAGAGGTGTAACGGTTGCTGAATCTCTTTTTGCCAAATGAACATGTCAAAAGCATTTTTGATATCAGTCCTGAAGCATTAAAAGAAAAAGGAATTAAAGGAATTATTACGGATTTGGATAACACACTAGTTGCATGGGACGTTGCAAATGCAACGCCGGAAATTACCAAATGGTTCCAACAGATGAAGGATCATAATATAAAAGTAACGATTATTTCAAATAATAAGTGGGAACGGGTGAAAATCTTCTCTGAGCCGCTTGACACCCCGTTCCTGTTCAGTGCCCGAAAGCCCTTGAGCCAGGCATTTAAAAAAGCGGCAAAGGAAATGAAATTACAAAAGAACGAAATTGTCGTCATTGGAGATCAGGTTCTGACGGATGTGCTTGGCGGCAATATGGCAGGTTTTTATACGATACTGGTTGTGCCGATCGTTCAAACTGACGGAAAGGTCACACGGATTAACCGGAAAATTGAACGGCGGATCTTAAGTTATATGCGAAAAAAGGGCAAGATAAGCTGGGAGGAATAAGAATGGAAGAGATAAAATGCCAGGGCTGCGGCGCCTTCATCCAAACATCCAACCCTGATGAAGCCGGCTACACACCCGAATCCGCACTGGATCGGGACATCATCCTTTGCAAACGGTGCTTTCGTTTAAAACACTATAATGATATACAGGATGTTTCCATGACTGATGATGACTTTCTGGCGATGGTCAGTCAAATCCGGGACAAAAAAGGTCTAGTGGTCCATTTGGTTGATATTTTCAATGTTGACGGAACGATAATTGAAGGTCTTTCACGCATTGTCGGGGATAAGCCCGTTATTCTGGCAGCAAATAAAATGGATTTGCTGCCAAAGTCGACAAACCGCAATAAGCTGATTAAATGGCTGCGGACAATGGCGAATAAGGCAGGGATTTCGGTGGAAGGTGTTTATCTGATTTCTTCGGCAAAAGGCCATGGCCTGCCTGATTTGTCAGAAGCAATCGAAATGAAACGAAATCATCAGAATGTTTACATCGTCGGAACTGCCAATGTCGGCAAATCCACCTTCATAAATAAATTGATCCAAAAAACTACCGGGACAACAGACGTGATTACGACGTCGTACTTTCCCGGGACAACTTTGGGTTTTATTGAAATACCCCTGGATGAAGATACATCATTAATAGACACGCCGGGAATCGTTAACCGGCATCAAGTAGCACATTATATATCTGACAATGATCTGAAAATCATTACACCAAAAAAAGAGGTTAAGCCGAGGGTTTACCAGCTGAACAATCAGCAGACGCTTTACTTTGGCGGTCTTGCCCGCCTTGATTTCATTAAAGGCGAAAGGCAGTCATTTATATGTTATTTTTCAAATCAATTATCCATTCACCGGACCAAATTGAAAAATGCCGATAATTTGCTGAACGAACACAGCGGCGGACTCTTGTCACCTCCAGACCTTGAAACACTTAAAATGATACCTGAACTGACTGCCCATACGCATCGAATTGAGCAGGAAAAAACAGATATTGTTTTTCCCGGATTAGGCTGGGTGACGGTTCCAAAGGGAGATATAACGGTCTCAGTGCACAGTCCTGAAAATGTCAGGATATCGTTAAGAAGGTCTTTTATATAGGAGGGGTTCTATGAAATATGAATTGGGACTTATTGGCTATCCTATTAAACAATCGCTGTCCCCATGGATTCATCAGCAATTTCTTATAAAGGCCGGGTTGGAAGGTAATTATTCTATGCAGGAGATAAATCCGGATGAATCGTTCGGGGAAGAAATCGAAAAGATAAAAAGCAGCCAGTTCGATGGGTTTAACGTGACAGTTCCATATAAAAAACGAATAATCAATCACCTTGATCAAATGGATGAAGATGCTCAAACAATCGGAGCTGTTAACACAGTCGTGCACAGAGATGGGGAATGGACCGGACATAATACAGATTGGATCGGCTATATCACCAGTTTGAAGCGTCATTACCCGTCTATTTTTCAAAATAAGATGAGCAGTATATTACTCGTAGGTGCTGGCGGTGCTGCGCGCGGTATTTATTATGGTTTGCTGAAAGAAGGTTTTATCCGGATAGATATCGCCAACCGGACACAATCAAGTGCCGAAGCCATAGCCGAATTGGGCGATACAACTACCCAAACGTCGATCATGGCGCTGGAAAGCGCGGAAAAACGTCTTGGAACCTATGATTTAATTATCCAGACAACGAACATCGGGATGAAACCCAATGTCAGCGATACGATTATTTCGCTGGATCAGCTGCATGAAAACAGTATTGTCAGTGATATTGTTTATCAGCCGATTAAAACCGAATTTTTACATCAAGCAAGTCAACAAGGTGCGTCCATTCATTATGGCCATACAATGCTGTTATATCAGGCACAATATGCTTTTGAACTTTGGACATCAAAAAAAATACCGGCTGATGATATGGAAGAGCTGTTAAAACATAAACTGGAAGGAAGGTAAAAATGTTAACTGGTAAACAAAAACGTCATTTGCGATCTGAAGCACATCATTTAAAGCCGATTTTTCAGGTCGGTAAAACAGGGGTCAATGATAATATGACCGAACAAATAGGAGAAGCACTGGAAAAACGTGAACTGATGAAAGTTAGTATTTTGCAGAACAGCCCTGAAGATAAAAATACCGCTGCGGAAAAACTGGCTGTCGCTACCGGAGCAGAAATCGTCCAGATTATTGGCAAAAATATCATCCTTTATAAAGAGTCGAAAGAAAACAAACAGATTGAGCTTCCATAAATCGTCATTCAATGGGGGCTTTTCCCCACTCAATGTCAGTTTAACAGAATCGGGCATTATGAGCAGTTCGACCGGTTATTTGGGGGAGATTGCTGCTCGTTGCAAGCGGGATAAAGGAGTAATTGATGCATGAAACGAATCGGAATATTAGGCGGAACGTTTGATCCGCCACATATGGGACATTTAATAGTGGCTGAGGAAGTGTGCGAGGTTCTGGACCTTGATGGAATATGGTTCATCCCCTCTTACAAACCGCCGCACAAACAAAAAGCACGCGTTGACTCCAAAGCCCGAGTTGAAATGGTGGAAAGAGCGATTTCCGGAAACGCGCGTTTTCGAATCAATACTATTGAAGTGAATCGTTTAGGGAAGTCCTATACATTTGATACAATGAAGGCGTTGAATGATGAGAATCCGGATGCTGAATTTTATTTTATCATCGGAGCGGATATGGTCGAGTACTTGCCGCATTGGAAGCATATTGACGATCTGCTTGATTTGGTAACGTTTGTCGGAGTTAAGCGGAAAGGATATGAGCTTAAGACTGATTATCCGATCCTTGAAGTGGATGTTCCTTTGATTGAATTGTCATCAACTGACATAAGACAGCGCGTCCTTGAACGCAAATCGGTCAAATATATGGTGACATCCAGTGTGGAAGCTTACTTAAAGGAGAAAAGTTTATATGAAAACAGATGAAGCAATCGATCTTGTCAGACCGCATCTTAAACAGGCAAGATTTCAACACACATTAAGAGTTGCGGAAACGGCTGTTGCATTAGCCGAAAAAAACAATGAACCCGCCGGGAAAGTGGAACTGGCATCTATTTTGCATGATTTTGCCAAGTATTTTCCACTGGAAGACATGAGACGGGTTATCAATGAGAGTGAATTGCCCAAAGACCTGCTTTTATATCATCATGAGCTTTGGCACGGGCCTGTTGCGTCTGTCATTATGGAACAAGAATATGGGATAGCGGATGAAGATATCAAAAATGCCATCCGGTATCATACAACCGGAAGAGGCGGGATGAGTCAATTTGAAACGATTCTGTTTGTTGCTGATTATATTGAGCCTGGAAGATCTTTTCCAGGGGTGGAAGAAGTAAGGGAAGCAGCAAATTCGGATTTGTATCGTGCTGCTTGGATGGCTTTACGGAATACCATCCAGTTTCTAATCAGCAAACATGGAACCGTTTATCCTGATACGTTTTATGCATATAATGATTTAACGATACATTTGAATGGAGGTAATTGAATTCATGGAAAGCAAGGAACTTATTGAAGTGATTGCGAAAGCCTGTGAAGATAAACGGGCAGGGGACATTGTTGCCCTTGATATGCAAGATGTTTCATTAATGGCTGATTATTTTCTGATTTGCCACGGCAGCAACGAGCGTCAGGTCCAGGCAGTTGCAAGAGCCATCAAAGAATCGATGGATGAGGTTGACATTGATGTTAAACGAATGGAAGGATTTGAACAGGCTCGCTGGATCTTAGTGGATTTGGACGATGTTGTCTGTCACATTTTCCATCAGGATGAGCGGAATTATTATAACCTGGAACGTTTATGGGGGGATGCAACAAAAGTTGAGCTCCAGATTGCCGGGAACAGCAGGTAATGTATATGGCTTATCACCAGATGGCACATTACTATGATTTGCTGATGGAAGACGCGCCATATGACAAATGGATATCATTCACTGAACAAATTATTCATCAGTCCGGCAAAAAGATTGAATCAATTGTCGATCTGGGTTGCGGAACAGGGCAAATAACGACAAGACTCGCCCGAGCCGGCTATCGGATGATTGGAGCAGACAGTTCCGCTGACATGCTGAGCATTGCAGACCAGCGTGCGCGTGCTGAAAATTTGACAGTACAATGGGTGCATCAGGATCTTCGTACGTTAACGGGGATTGAAAATCAGGATATGGCAGTCAGTTACTGTGATGTGCTGAACTATATAACGGAACCGGACGAGCTGCCTGCGGTGCTCGAAAATGCTGCCGATTCATTAAAACCGGGAGGCCTGTTTGTATTTGATATCCATTCACTTAATCATGTTGAGAATCATCTGGTCAATCAGACATTTGCTGAAGTGAGTGATGCTGTTTCCTGCATATGGTTTTGTCTGGAAGGTGAGAATCAGGGTGAGATGTATCATGATCTGACATTTTTCGTTGAGAATGAAGGTCAGTATGCCCGTTTTGATGAATGGCATCATCAGCGGACATTTTCCGTGAATTTGTTTAAAGATTTATTAAATGACGCCGGGTTTGATATTCAGCTTATATCCGGTGACTTTTCGCTGGAAAATGATAAAATTGATGAATTGGCTGAACGGATATTTATAACTGCTGTTAAACGGTCGGAATAATTTTTTTCGACCGTTTTTGTTTTTAAAAAGGGTTTTGAAAACATTTGTCGAATAACTAAGTATAGTCCACTATCATTTATTTTCTGCCCTCTATTTTCTCCTAAAGGATGTGACTTCAAATTGCTTGATTCCCTCAAAAAATATGTTTTCCCGATTGCGATAGCTTTTGTTATTGGTGCTTTTCTAATTTTTAGTAACGACGACACCGATAAAATTACCAGCCAGTCAAATCCGATTCCTGAGGAAACATCAGCTGTAACGGATGCAGAGAAACAGTCGCCTGCAACAGTGATGGTTGATGTGAAAGGTGAGATAGCCCGTCCGGGTGTGTATGAAATTGAAACCGAATCACGGGTGAATGATGTCATTCAAATGGCCGGTGGTTTCACGAAAGATGCTGATCAGTCAATGGTTAATCTGGCACAAAAAGTGCAGGATGAAATGGTTGTTATGATCCCGAAGACGGGTGAGGCTGCCTCTGGCCCGGGGACGAGCGGTAATGACAAGGTGCGGCTTAACTATGCAGCTCAGGAGGAAATTGAAAGTCTTAACGGCATCGGTCCGTCCAAAGCAGCGGCAATCATTCAGTACCGCGATGAAAACGGCTTTTTTGAAACAGCAGATGACCTGCTCGATGTATCAGGTATCGGCGAGAAAACGCTCGAATCGCTGAAGGATGATATACAGGTTCCTTAATGTTATTGACGAATTTCATAAGCTGAAGGTAAACTTTAAAACAGATATGTAAAGGTGGGAATACAATTATGGAAAGAATCTCATGGAACCAATATTTTATGGCACAAAGTCATTTACTGGCACTTCGCAGCACGTGTACGAGGCTAATGGTCGGAGCGACAATTGTCCGCGATAAACGAATTATTGCCGGCGGATACAACGGCAGTGTTTCCGGAGGCGTCCACTGTATCGATGAGGGCTGCTATGTGATTGATGGGCATTGTGTCCGGACCATTCATGCAGAAGCAAACGCTCTTTTGCAATGCGCTAAATTCGGTGTCCCAACAGAAGGTTCCGAAATTTACGTGACTCATTTCCCTTGTCTCCAATGCTGCAAGCAGGTTATCCAGGCCGGGATTAAAACACTTTATTATGCTGAGGATTATAAAAACCATCCATATGCTGAAGAACTGTTTGCAGATGCGGGCATTGAGACTAAGAAAGTAGCATTAACTGATCTTGCAGTCGATTATCATTACCGGGAAAAAGAAGCTTATATTCGTCAGCTTCTGGAAGAACTTGAATCACAGACAGATGATCCTGAAAAATATGCTGCCTTAAAAGCTAAGGCTGAATCTTTGTTTAAATTGTAGGATGCTGTCATGAAAGGATATTGGCACATCCCCGCTTTAGGCATTGCGTTAAGTTTCCTTGCAATTCTGTTAGAGAGCAAATGGTTTATAGCCCTGTTTTTCTTCTGGATTCTGTTACTGTTTTATCATCAAAGGTTAGGGAAGATAACGGTCCTCATTTCCTTAACCCTCTCCATATTCACCTACAGTTATATACCAGTATTGGATCGACCTCCGGAAGATGAAAATTTCACATCTGACAAATCAGCTTTCACGGGACGGATTACAAGCCCGATAGGCGAATCAGAATCAAGGATTGCCTTTGAATTTAATGATCAGGCATCCGGCCATAAATATCTGATTGTTTATTTCAAAAATCGCCCAACAGGTCATCATAATTTAAAATACGGCGCATCATGCACCGTTTATGGCAAGCCAGTATTGCCGGATGCCGCCAGAAATCCGGGACAGTTTGATTATCAGAAGTTTTTGCTGGGGCGGGGAATCACTTATCAGATTGTCATTGGTTCATTGGAAAATCTTGAGTGCAGCGGGTCATCATTTCTGAGCAATGTTTATCAGCTCAGAACCGACCTGATACAGTTTGTTCAGAATGAAATCAGCCCCGAAACAGCTGGTTGGCTGAATGCCCTGGTATTAGGGGATGATACTCAAATTAGTGAAGAAACAACCGAGCTTTTTCAGCGCTGGAATTTGTCACACATATTAGCTATTTCCGGACTGCATGTCGGCCTGCTTGTCGGGTTATTCTATTTTTTACTTGTCAAAATGAATGTTCTTACGAAAGAAAAGGCGCAGTGGGCTGTTATTTTCATTTTACCGCTTTACGCGCTGATTGCCGGTGGGGAACCATCTGTTATCAGAGCAAGCGCTATGGTCTTTTTGTTTATGATAGCAAATAAAATGAATTGGAAATTCAGTATTACGGATGTACTTAGCATTGTATTTATAACACTTATCCTATGGGATCCTTATATTGTGTACCATATCGGGTTTCAATTGTCGTTTGCGGTCACGCTGGGGTTGCTTCTATCAAAAAAATGGCTGTCACAATCAAATGATTCGTTTTTCGCTGTCCTTAAAATCAGCTTCGTCTCGCAAATGATTATTTTACCGCTTCAGGTTGAATACTTCTTCACATTTCAGCCGCTTTCCATTTTATTAAACCTCATCGTTGTTCCTTATTTTACGCTGTTTGTCATACCGCTGATGTTCTTCATGTTGCTTAGCGCCCCGCTGGCAGGTTTTCTGATTTCGTATATTGACAGATTATTCGTCCATATTCATGAACTGTTTATGCTGATGATCCAAGCGATTGATCAGATGTTGTATTTCCCGTGGGTGATTGGGTCATTTCCGCTGGCAGGTACCTTCGTGTATTATGCTGTGCTTTTAATCTTAATGGGTAAATTGGAGACTGAGCGGCAAAATCGGGCTTTTCTGTACGGATGCTGTCTGACGGCTTTGCTTATAATCATTACCTGCAGACCGTATCTTTCGCCGGCCGGCACCGTAACAATGCTAGATATCGGGCAGGGTGACGCGATAGTCATTGAACTCCCTTACCGGCAAGGAGTCATCTTAATTGATGCAGGCGCGAAAATGTCGTTTGAAAATGACACGGTCAGTGATGCTGCTTTTAAGCAGATTATTCGGCCTTATCTGTACTCCAGAGGTATAAGCGAAGTTGATGCAGCTTTTATTTCACATGAAGATACAGATCATATGGGAAGTTTGCAGTATATCATTGAAAATAAAATGGTTAATGCTGTTGTTGTGAGTGAGTATTATTCATTTTCTGAACAAATGACTGCGACTTTATCGGATAATGGCACCGCTATTGTCCGTGTTTCTCCAGAGGAGGCAATAACAATCGCAGATCAGACATTCCATGTATTGGCACCTTCCCGGGATAAAGCGTCCACTAATGAAAATTCACTTGTTTTATATACCGCAATGGGCGGGAAAACATGGCTGTTTACAGGGGACATTGGAAGTGGGACGGAACGAGAGCTCATAAACGCATACCCCGAATTGCAGGCTGATGTCCTAAAGGTTGCACATCATGGCAGCAGCACTTCGACCGATCCCGAATTTCTTGAAAACGTTCAGCCGGAGTATGGACTGATTTCTGCCGGTGAAAATAATATGTACGGCCATCCGCACAAAGCTGTTCTTGATAAGCTCAAAAAAGAAAATATCCGTATCATCAGAACGGACCAAAACGGGGCAATTCAGTTTTATTTTTACGGATCGGAAGGAACATTTTTAACGTATCTCCCATAAGCTGTATTGACATGTAAAAAGAGACTGAGGCATTCAATGCAGCAGTCTCTTTTTAAGTATAAGTATGGTGATTAAAATCAGGATCCAACGAAATTAAAAACGGCACCAATTGCAAAAATCAGTACAAAGAATACAAAAGCACCTGTAAATCCTTTAATGGAATCGACTACATCATTATTTTTTGACTGTACTTCCTTTTCAAAATCGTTCACGTTTACCCCTCCTATACAATCACAAGTATAAAATAAATACATAAAAAAATCCACTTATGTGTAAAAAGTTTTTAATGAATGACTACCATTATTAGAAAGAGTTAACAGCTATACTTTTGGCTGCAGGGGTTAAGCTATAACTACAAATATCGTTTAAAAGTCAGTTCCTAGGGCTGGGTTTTAAACGTTTATATAGATGACAGAGGGGAAGGGGAAAACCCATTTCCCTCTGCTTCCATATATGATCTTTAAAATTACTTGCGAATCCGCTGCATACGCTTTACGCTTAATTATATCGCATAATTGGAGTGAATCGTATGTCATATAAGCAAGTATTGCAGCAAGTAAAGCAAAAACAGATTGCACCAGTATATTTATTATATGGAACGGAATCATATTTTATTCGAAATATCACAAAACATCTGAGTGAAGCGGTTCTGGATGGTGAAAATGAGAATTTATCTGTATATGACTTGGAAGAAACCCCCGTCCAGGAAGTGATCACAGATGCTGAAACATATCCTTTTTTCGGCGGCAAAAAACTGGTTTATGCCAATAATCCATCGTTTTTAAAAGCAAAGCCTGATAAATTGCCGTTCGAGCATGATTTGGAAAGTGTCATCCAATACCTCAGTCAGCCTGTTGACTATTCTGTAATTGTTTTCACGGCACCATATGAAAAGATTGACGAACGGAAAAAGATAACCAAAACCTTAAAACAGCACAGCGCTGTCGCGGAATGTAATCCAATCGGGGACTATGAATTGAAGAATTGGATTAAAAACCTTGCCGGCAGCATGCAGATAACAATTGAAAACGATGCTTATGATATGCTTGAATCGGAACTTTCAACCAATTTGTATCAGGTGAAAAATGAGCTGACAAAGCTGGCTTTACACGTTGGTCAAAACGGTGTGGTTACAAAAAACATTGCAGAAAACCTGATTTCCCACACCGAAACAAATTCATCACTAAGACTTGTTGATGCTGTCATAGACCGTAATCTGCATAAAGCCATTTCAATTTATAAAGATCTGGAGAAAATGAGAGAGGACCCGATTGGACTGATTGCTTTACTAGCGTTTCAGTTTCGCATGATTTTGCATGTGAAGCTGCTCAATCAGAAAGGATACAGTCAATCTCAGATGCAGAAAAGAATCGGTGCACATCCGTACGTTATTAAAATGGCAAGTCAAAGGGAAAGAAAGTTCTCGACTCAACGTCTGGAAAGCATCATAGATAAATTAACGCAGACCGACACAGCGATAAAACAGGGGAAAATGGAGAAAGAACTGGCTTTTGAACTTTTATTGCACGAATTAACAAAATAGCAGCTAATGTAAAAAACGATCCTTCTGCAGGATCGTTTTTTAATTACATAAGAAAGTATAAATTTTTGGCTCTACGAATGCTTTATCAAAAATAGCCACGTCCGGCTCCAGCGCTAAAGCTGTAGCGTGACTTCCTTCACCTCCGTCCGATAAGTCAACAGCGATTCCAGAAGTCCAAGGAAGGCCGACTAAACCCGGGCCTTGCGCCCAACGTCGGCATACCCCCTATGAGGGGGCATGTTTCCTTTATCTCCTGCGGCCAGTGGGGCAGATCGGCTAAAACCGCCGCGATGCGCGGCAACGCCGACCCAGCTGCAGCGCTGAGCGCAGTCCGTACGTCGCTAAACGGGCGCCCCGAGCCTTTGTTCTTACGCGCTTAATTCATTTACCTTTTTCGTTAAGCGTGATTTTTGACGGTTGCCCCTATTCTTATGGATGTTTCCATGTTGAATTGCCTTGTCAATCTTTCTGAATGTGATAGGTAGAGCAGCTTTTGCCCCTTCCGCATCCTTTTGTGCAATCATTTTCTCCAGCCGTTTAATATGCGTGCGCATCTCTGATTTGAATTCGATGTTATGCGCGTACTTCTTTTCATTCATTTTAACACGCTTTTTTGCTTGTTTAATATTTGCCAATGATGTCACCTCCTGAGAATATTCGCAATGGATAAAACATTATTTCTATTGTTTCTAGTCCAGCAAAGGACATTTTACCAAACGAAAGCGTGCTTTTCAACAGCTTAACACCGGGCCTGTATGATTTGAATGAAAATCGTTAAACATATTAATGATATCAAGTAAGAGTATGAAAGAGAGGGTCAGCAATGGAGGAAAACGAACATCGCTATAACGTCAGAACAGATTTGGCCGTCGAAGCCAGGGATATGTACGTTGAGAAAGAAGAAGAGCAAACGAAAGACATAAAAGGTGTCACAATCAAAGAAAAAAACGAGGGAGATATAGCAGTAACCTATGTTGATATAGATAATGAAGGCGAACAACGTCTGGGAAAAAAACAGGGCTCATATATCACGATTTATGCTGATGGGGTCAAAGAACAGGATACAGGCAAGCAAGAGAATGCTGCTAGGGTATTTGGAAAGGAATTGGAACAATTATTGGGGAAAAATAATGTTCCTTCTGGCGGCACTGGGCTAATTGTCGGGCTTGGTAATTGGAATGTCACCCCGGATGCGCTGGGACCGTTGTCCGTAGAGAAAGTGCTTGTGACAAGCCATCTATTTCAGCTGGAACATGAATCCGTGTCAGAAGGATATCGTCCGGTAGCGGCAGTCTCGCCGGGTGTCATGGGTGTCACCGGGATGGAAACGAGCAATATTATTTTTGGGATAGTAGAAAAGTTCAATCCTGATTTCGTGATTGCCATTGATGCACTTGCATCCAGATCGGTCGAACGTGTCAATGAAACCATCCAGATTTCGGACGCGGGGATTCATCCGGGCTCCGGTGTGGGGAATAAACGGAAGGAACTGAGCGAAGAGACAATTGGAGTGCCTGTATTCGCTGTCGGATGTCCCACGGTTGTTGATGCTGTGACGATCACAAGCGATACGATCGATTTCATGCTGAAACATTTTGGGCGGGAGATGCGTGAAAAGGATAAACCGTCCAAATCCTTAACACCTGCCGGGCTGTCTTTTGGTGATAAAGCATTTACGGAAGAAGATCTGCCGGATGAAGAGAAGCGCAAAACTTTCCTCGGAATCGTCGGAAATTTATCGGAGGAAGAGAAAAAATCATTGATTCAGGAAGTCCTGACACCGATTGGTCATAACTTAATGGTAACCCCAAAAGAAGTTGATGGCTTCATGAAGGATATGGCCACAGTGATTGCAAATGGTTTAAATGCTGCCCTGCACGATAAAGTAACAGTTGAAAACTTCACATCATACACCCGTTAAAGTGCGTGTTCAAAAAGGAGAATAACCGGACCTTTTTGTATAGCCTCTTAAAACATCAACAGAGATGTTCTATCATGTCTTAATGATTTAAAAGAGTTGGTTCTATCTTCTAAAACTATTTCATAGATTTTAGTATCCGGAAATAGTTCAGGGGAGTGGAACCATGTGCCTTAAAGGTCATCGCAGACCAAAAAAAAATAAGCTTTTAAGACATTTTCACAGCAGAAGCACCATTTATATCATCTGTGCCGCTGCCATAATCATTCTGGCAGGATTTTTGACAGCAGTGTCCCCGGCTTACCGGGTTTCATCCAATACGATTACAAATTGGACAAGTGACTTGAACAGTTCAACTTTTTTGTATCTGATGGCGATGGAAAACCGGGCTTTCCGGGAAGCTTATCCGGACGACAGAGAGCTGCCTGATATAAGCAATCTGTTATTTGAGATGACTACCAGTGTAAGACCCAGTGACACGAGAAGCTTGCTGGGACAGGAACTGCCGGGATTCCTAACGTTTCAGAATGAAATAATTATAGCAGGTGAAGGAACCGATTACACGAATCTTCCAGTCGAATCAGCACCTCCGCTTGAAGATATTTTGGAAGACAGGGAAGCGGTCATTGACGAGCCGGAGCAACAGGAGGATGGCAAAAATGAACAGGGGAATGAAGTGCAGCCGAGTACGGGGGAACGTGATGTTGTATTCATTTATAACACCCATAGCCGGGAGTCATTTTTACCGCATTTGCCGAATACAGATAACCCGGATGAAGCACAGCACGGGGAGGTAAATATCGGAAAAGTCAGTGAAAGATTTGCCAAAGCACTTGAAACAAATGGGATTGGCTCAAAAGTTGATCACACTGATATTATGAATATTTTAAATGAGAAAAACTGGGAATATCACCAATCGTACCAAGCCTCAAGAAATGTCGTCCAGGATGCATTTGCCGATAATGATGATTTACAATATGCGTTTGACTTACATCGTGATGGAAGTCCAAAAAATGAAACAACAACAGAAATTAACGGCAAAGATTACGCCCGGGTCATGTTTGTGGTTGGTGCAAAATATGATGGCTATGATAAAAATCTGGAAATTGCCAATAACCTGCACAATTTGATCGAGAAGAAATATCCAGGTCTCAGCCGGGGCGTTATTACCAAAAAAGGAGCAGGCAGTAATGGAATTTATAACCAGGATTTATCACCGAATGCCATGTTAATAGAGTTTGGGGGAGTCGGTAATAACCTTGATGAATTATTTCGGACTGCAGATGCCGTTGCAGACGTGTTCAGTGAATATTACTGGGATGCCGAAAAAGTAAATGCCAGCCAATAGGAGGGGGAAATCATGCGTTCACTTGTCATACTTTTATCATTGGTCGTGTTTTTTCTGACAGGACTGACCATCGGAATGGATCGAACTCATCAGGAGAGTGGTGGCTCTAAGGATATTAATGAGGCCGTTGTGCAGGATCAAGAAAAGATTATAGTGGAAAGGAATGTTACCGAGAGTGATTCGTCCGACAAAATGCTGGAGAGCACGAAAAACTCCGAGCATTTCACATATAAGGCTGCATCATTTTTGGAATCGAGTGTTAAAGGATTTTACGAGCTTGTTGTCGGTGCGGCATACCAGCTTGTTCAAGTATTTTTCTGACGCAGCAGCTGACAGCGAGTGCCGCTGCATCTGCTGCTATTCTTGAATGTATGCAGTGCAATTGCTATAATCAATCCTAGTTAAGCCTTGCCTTTGGCTGTAAAAAATGGCGAGAGACAAAGTAGGAGTGGACTGCATTTATGATCAAACAAGAGAATGTACGAAATTTTTCCATCATTGCTCATATCGATCACGGGAAATCAACGCTTGCAGATCGTATACTTGAAAAGACAAAAGCATTGACACAGCGTGAAATGAAAGAGCAATTTCTTGATGGGATGGAGCTCGAGCGCGAGCGCGGGATTACCATCAAGCTGAATGCTGTACAGTTAAAT
Organism: Lentibacillus sp.; assembly: GCF_035301675.1. Taxonomy (NCBI): domain Bacteria; kingdom Bacillati; phylum Bacillota; class Bacilli; order Caryophanales; family Bacillaceae; genus Lentibacillus; species Lentibacillus sp. Next base: position 40,491 of record NZ_DATGTT010000010.1, read on the forward strand.
TATAAAAACAAGAATGAGGAAGAGTATTTATTTCATTTAATTGATACGCCCGGACATGTCGATTTTACATATGAGGTATCCAGAAGTCTTGCGGCATGCGAGGGTGCTGTTCTAATAGTGGATGCTGCCCAGGGTATTGAGGCACAGACACTTGCCAATGTTTATCTTGCGTTGGACAACGATCTTGAACTCATCCCTGTCATCAACAAAATCGATTTGCCGAATGCTGATCCTGACCGTGTGGCCCGGGAGCTGGAAGATATCATCGGGATTGATAAAGATGAAGTCATTTTAGCATCGGCAAAAGATGATATCGGCGTTGATGAGATTATGGAGCGCATTGTATCTGATATTCCTGCACCATCCGGTGAACCTGAAAAGCCGCTGAAAGCACTTATTTTTGATTCAGTGTATGATCCTTATCGCGGCGTCATTACTTATATTTGTATTAAAGAAGGTTCTGTCAAAGTCGGGGATAAAATCAAATTAATGGCAAACGGAAAAGAATTTGAGGTTACTGAGATTGGTGTCTTCAGACCAAATCCCGTACCAAAACAAGAATTGTCTGTCGGTGATGTCGGTTTTCTGACGGCTTCAATCAAAAATGTCGGCGATACCAGGGTTGGCGATACGATTACCCTTTCCAATCAACCGGCAGAAACAGCATTGCCCGGTTACAGACGGCTGAACCCGATGGTTTTTTGCGGGTTGTTCCCGGTTGATTCCAACCAATATAATGACCTTCGTGAAGCGCTGGAACGTCTGGAACTTAACGATTCTTCCCTGCAATATGAGGCTGAAAGTTCGCAGGCATTGGGCTTTGGTTTCCGCTGCGGATTTTTGGGCTTATTGCACATGGAAATTATCCAGGAACGAATCGAGCGGGAATTCAATATTAATTTGATTACAACAGCACCTTCTGTCATTTATGAAGTGGAGAAAACAGACGGTGAAATCGTTGAAGTGGATAATCCTTCTACTATGCCGGATTCCCAACTTGTTAATGAAGTACGGGAACCTTTTGTTGAAGCAACCATTATGGTGCCGAATGATTATGTCGGACCGGTGATGGAAATCGCCCAGAAAAAACGCGGTCAATTTGTTGATATGAAGTATCTCGACGAAATCCGCGTCAACATTGTCTATCATATTCCTCTGTCTGAAATTGTTTATGATTTCTTTAATCAACTGAAGTCACAAACGAAAGGGTATGCATCATTTGATTATGATCTAATCGGCTACAGGCCGTCAAATCTCGTTAAAATGGACATTTTGCTGAACGGTGATACGATTGATGCACTGTCATTTATTGTCCACCGCGATTTTGCATTCGAACGCGGGAAACATATTGTTGATAAGCTTAAGGATCTTATTCCAAGACAGCAATTCGAGGTGCCTGTTCAGGCAGCGATCGGGAATAAAATCATTGCACGATCGACAATTAAGGCCATGAAAAAGAATGTTTTATCCAAATGTTACGGCGGCGATATTTCCCGCAAGCGTAAACTTCTGGAGAAACAAAAAGAAGGTAAAAAGCGCATGAAAATGGTAGGGTCTGTCGAGGTCCCTCAGGAAGCGTTTATGGCTGTACTGGAAATGAATGAAGATTAACTAATTTTGATGGAGCAGGGAAAACTTTTGCCGGCTGACAGAAGTTATCCCTTTTCTGCGTTTAGGAGAGAAACTTATGAAAGCACAATCTGTATATATCCATATCCCATTCTGCCAGCAAATTTGTCATTACTGTGATTTCACCAAGTTTTTTTATAATGAAAAACTGGCAACGGAATACATTGAAGCACTTTCGAATGAAATTAATACACAAATTGACGGTACAAAGAACCAAGTCAATACTATTTTTATCGGCGGCGGCACTCCGACAGCATTGAATCTGGAACAATTGCGCTCCCTTATGCAATTGATTGATGCTAAATTTGATGTAGCCGGCGCTTCTGAATTCAGTATTGAAGCAAACCCCGGTGATTTCGATGAAGAAAAAGCAAAATTACTCAAAAGCTTTGGCGTGAATCGGGTTTCATTAGGTGTGCAAGTGTTTGATGACGCAATGCTTGAAGAACTCGGCCGCTTGCATAAAATAAAAGATGTTTACAGTACAGTTGCATTATTGCAGCAAAACGGCTTTGATAATGTCAGTCTTGACATGATTTATGCACTGCCGAATCAGACAGTTGAGCATTTTAGGCAAACATTGGATGAAGCACTTTCTTTTAATCTGCCGCATTATTCTGCATATGCTTTGCAGATTGAACCGAAAACGGTTTTTTACCAGCGTTATCATAAAGGTAAATTGCACCGTCCGCCTCAGGAAGAGGAAGTTCGTATGTATGACATTTTAAAAGAATCGATGAAGAACAATGGACTGCAGCAGTATGAAATCAGCAATTTTGCAAAACCCGGTTATGAAAGTCTTCATAATCTTGTTTATTGGAAAAATGAACATTATTACGGATTTGGCGCCGGGGCACATGGCTATTTACCAGGAAAGCGTACCGGCAATATACGGCCGCTGCCGGCTTACATCAAACAAGCTCTGGAAAATGGCTATCCGGTTCTGAATACAGAAGAAATCAGCATGAAGGAAATGATTGAAGAAGAGATGTTCCTTGGTTTACGAAAGATGGAAGGCATCAGCAATCAGCAATTTATTGAGAAGTTTGGTATTCCATATGAACTGTTATATAAAGATGCAATTTCCTATTTAAAGGATAAGGGCTGGGTTATGACAGATGGCGAATACCTGCGTTTGACCGATCAGGGAATCCTGTTCGGAAACGAAGTATTTGCGCAATTTTTGTTGGAGGAAGATGACCTGAGTGTTGTTCGTTGACAAAAAAAATAGGATTTGATAATTTATATTTAGCATTAGCACTCGGTAACCAGGAGTGCTAACAGAGGTGGTCATCATGTTAACAGAACGACAATTGCTGATTCTGCAAGTCATTGTTGATGATTTCATCGAAACGGCACAACCGGTGGGCTCTCGTTCGATTGCCAAGAAAGGTGACGTTAATTACAGTTCGGCTACCATACGAAATGAAATGGCTGATTTGGAGGATATGGGTTACCTTGAGAAGACACACTCTTCTTCCGGCCGAATACCTTCAGAGAGAGGGTACCGGTATTATGTCGATCATCTGGTTTCGCCTGAACAAACAGCAGGCAATGTTCAAATCATCCATAACATTATGCAGGATGGTCTGTTCGAGTTTGAACAAATCGTCCAAAGTTCTGCGGAAATACTGTCCCGGATAACAAACTATACATCCATTATCCTGGGTCCGGAAGTTTTTGAGACGAAATTAAAACAGCTGCAAATCATCTCACTGTCAGAGAATACATCCGTTGCTATTTTGGTTACGAACACTGGCCATGTGGAACATCGGTCATTTTCCGTCCCTGAAGCCATTAATGCATCAGATTTGGAAAAAATGGTAAACATCTTAAATGATCGATTATATGGGGTGCCGATTTTTAAGCTGCATGATAAACTCAATACTGAGATTATGAATCTGATGAATAAATATGTGACGGATTTTGAGACATCCTATGATTATCTGAAAGCTGTGTTTTTCAGCGAAAACCCGGTGAAGTTATACTTCGGCGGCAAAACAAATCTGTTAATGCAGCCTGAATTCAATGACATTGATAAGGTCCGGTCATTTTATTCCATGATTGAGGAAGAGGATGAAATCGCCAATTTGCTTAAAGGTGCATCTGATGGCGTAAAAGTTACAATCGGACATGAGAATAAAGTTGATGCAATAAAAGATTGCAGTCTTATCACAGCCACTTATGAATTGAATGAAGAACAGATGGGTACAATTGCATTGCTCGGTCCGACACGAATGGAATATAAAAAAGTGATTAAGCTTTTGGACACTCTATCAACTGAAATGTCAGAAGTTCTGTATAAGTGGTATCAAGATAATGAATAAATGAGGTCCCTATAGGGTATATCGGAATGGCGGGGCTGATTCCAGTCCTTTTTTGACAGGCGGGGAAGGTGAAATTTTCCTGTCTGCATAAGTGCAATCCGGACTTGGCACGAGCCAAGTTTTCTAATGTGTAAATGTTTATCCGGCAGGTAGTGGACAGTAACCCGCCAAGATACAAAGGTCAACTTTCCCTAAATGCCCGATTCTGTTCAACTAACATTCAGTGGCGAAAAAACACTCCACTGAATGAAGTTTCACTTTATTTCATGCGCTTATCATGTTATATTCTATCGTGGCAATTTCATAGTTAGGAGGTGGCGGGAATGACTGAACAACATCAAGAAACGATGAACAAAAATGACTCAAAAGATGAGGAACAGGATCAAAAAGATCATGAAAAGGAAGAAGTCTTCACAGAAGTCATCGATGCAGATGAACAAGACACAGAACAAACAGAGTCATCTGATAAAGAAGCAGATTCGCTTCAGGCTGAACTCAGTCAGCTGAAACAGGAGAATGATGACCTGCAGCAGCGCTTGTTGCGCAATCAGGCAGAATTTGATAATTTCAAGAAGCGTTCCCAAAAAGAAAAGGAAGCCGTCAGTAAGTACAAGTCAGAAGATCTGGCAAAAGAATTATTGCCGGCAATCGATAATTTTGAACGGGCAATGCAAGTTGAAGTTACTGAGGAAACAAAGGGCTTTGCTGATGGTGTTTCAATGGTTTACAACCAAATTAAGGAAGCACTTAAATCACAGGGTGTTGAAGAGATTGAATCTGTCGGAAAACCATTTGATCCAAACGTTCATCATGCCGTGATGCAAGTAGAGGATGAAGAAGCCGAATCAGACACAATTGTGGAAGAATTGCAGAAAGGCTATATTCTTAAAGACCGCGTTATTCGACCAGCAATGGTTAAAGTTAATAAGTAATTGTAAGAGCAGTGAAGGAGGAATTGATTATGGGCAAAATAATCGGAATTGACTTAGGTACGACAAATTCATGTGTGGCCGTAATGGAAGGTGGCGAATCGGTTGTCATTCCCAATCCGGAAGGGAACCGGACAGCACCATCTGTTGTAGCGTTTAAAAATGGTGAACGCCAAGTGGGTGAAGTGGCAAAACGTCAGGCAATCACCAACCCGAACACAGTTCAATCAATAAAACGTCATATGGGTACAGACTACAAAGTTAAAATCGATGATAAGGAATATACACCCCAGGAAATCTCTGCGATAATTCTGCAGTATCTAAAATCGTATGCTGAAGATTACTTGGGTGATACTGTAGAAAAAGCGGTTATCACAGTTCCGGCTTACTTCAATGACGCCGAACGTCAAGCTACCAAGGATGCCGGAAAAATTGCCGGTCTGGAAGTTGAGCGTATCATCAACGAACCAACTGCAGCATCATTGGCATATGGTATCGATAAAGATGACCAGGATCAGACGATTCTCGTATACGACTTGGGTGGCGGTACATTTGACGTATCGATCCTTGATATCGGTGACGGCACATTTGAAGTTGTTTCAACAGCCGGTGATAACCGTCTTGGCGGTGACGATTTCGATGAGGTCATCATGGACCACATGGTTCAGGAATTCAAAAAAGAATACGGCATCGATCTTTCCCAGGATAAAATGGCTAAGCAACGGTTAAAAGATGCAGCTGAAAAAGCCAAGAAAGATCTTTCAGGTGTAACGCAAACGCAAATTTCACTGCCATTTATTACAGCTGGTGAAAGCGGACCATTGCATTTGGAAATGAATCTGACACGTGCTAAATTTGAGGAACTTTCATCGGATCTGGTTGAGCGCACGATGGAGCCAACCCGCAAAGCATTGAAAGATGCTGGATTCTCTGCGAAAGATATTCATAAAGTTATTCTGGTCGGCGGATCAACACGCATTCCTGCTGTACAGGAAGCCATCAAACGTGAAACAGGCAAAGATCCTTCAAAAGGCGTTAACCCTGATGAAGTAGTTGCTCTGGGCGCAGCTATCCAAGGCGGCGTATTGCAAGGCGACGTAAAAGATGTTGTATTACTGGACGTTACACCACTTTCTTTGGGTATCGAAACAATGGGAAGTGTGACAACTAAATTGATTGAGCGAAATACAACAATCCCGACAAGTCATTCACAAGTGTTCTCAACCGCAGCAGACAATCAGACAGCAGTTGATATTCATGTTCTGCAGGGTGAACGTGAAATGGCCGCAGATAACAAAACACTTGGACGTTTCCAGCTGACGGACATTCCGCCAGCACCGCGTGGCATACCGCAAATTGAAGTGACATTTGATATTGACGCCAACGGTATCGTTAACGTTAGTGCAAAAGATAAGGGCACGAATAAAGAACAGTCAATTACCATTAAATCTTCTTCCGGCCTGTCAGATGAAGAAGTAGATCAAATGGTCAAAGAAGCTGAAGAAAACGCCGAAGAAGATCAAAAACGCCGTGAAGAAGCAGATCTGCGCAACGAGGCTGATCAGCTTGTATTCACAACAGATAAGACCATTAAAGATCTCGGTGATAATATAACTGATGAAGAGAAACAAAAAGCGGAAGAAGCAAAAGAAGAACTGCAAAAAGCCATCGAATCTGATGACCTTGATCAAATCAGGGAAAAGAAAGATGCGCTGCAGGAACAAGTACAGCAGCTTTCCGTTAAAATGTACGAACAAATGGCACAAGAACAACAGGCTAATCAGGAAGGGCAGGAAGAAGGCCAAGGTTCAGAAGAAGAAGATGTTGTAGACGCTGATTACAAAGAAGTAGACGACGAAGAAGACAAAAAATAATTATTATGTCACCAAACAAAAAAGTCAAAGTCAGGACCCTCTTGACTTTGACTTTTTTTCTGGCCTCAGGAAGTATAAATTGCGGTAAACGGTATATGAAAAACAATGTTAAGCTTTGTACTTCCTCTACAAAGGTTTAGTGGAGTCAGTTTCTTGTTTGCTATCATAATATAAATGATGATATGATAAACTGTATGCAATAGTGTCGGGAGAGTGATTCACAAGTGAGTAAGCGCGACTATTATGAAGTGCTTGGCGTTGAAGAAGGCGCTTCTAAAGATGAAATAAAGAAAGCTTATCGTAAACTGGCAAGAAAATACCATCCGGACGTCAGCGAAGAGGAAAATGCAGCTGACAAATTTAAAGAAGCAAAAGAAGCCTATGAAGTATTGAGCGACGAGCAAAAACGAGCCCAATATGATCAGTTTGGCCATGCAGGTGCACAAGGTCAAGGCGGATTCGGCGGTGCACAGGACTTTGGTGACTTCGGCGGTTTTGGCGATATATTCGATATGTTCTTTGGCGGCGGCCGCCGTCGTGATCCAAACGCCCCGCAGCAAGGTGCTGATTTACAATATACCATGACGCTGGACTTTGAAGAGGCCATTTTTGGAAAAGAAGCAGATATCAATATTCCAAAAGAAGAGGAATGTGACACGTGCAGCGGCTCCGGTGCAAAACCAGGCACGAAAACCGAAACATGTTCGCACTGTCAAGGTTCTGGTCAATTAAATATGGAGCAAAACACACCATTTGGCCGAGTTGTTAATCGCCGTGTGTGCCATCATTGTAACGGAACCGGTAAAATCATTCCGGAGAAATGCAATACCTGCGGTGGTTTAGGCAAAGTGAAAAAGCATAGGAACATTCACATCTCAATCCCTAAAGGTATTGATGAAGGACAGCAAATCAGGGTTGCAGGCAAGGGTGAGCCCGGTGTAAACGGTGGCCCGCCAGGCGACTTATTTGTCGTTATTCAAGTGCGTTCACACGAATTTTTCGAACGTGAAGGAGACCATATCTATTGTGAGCTGCCAGTAACATTTGTCCAGGCTGCTCTTGGTGACGAAGTGGAAGTCCCAACAGTGCATGGAAAAGTTATGCTGACAATACCTGCAAGTACTCAAACCGGGAAGATTTTCCGGCTGAAAGGAAAGGGTGCTCCGAATGTTCGCGGCTACGGTCATGGGGATCAGCATGTCCAAATAAGAGTTGTAACACCAAGCAGTCTTTCGGAACGGCAAAAAGAATTGCTACGCGAATTTAACGAAATTGGCGGAAATGAGGCAACTGACGAACAGGGTTCATTGTTCCAGCGTTTTAAAAATGCATTCAAAAGCTAAACAAGGTGCTGTCCCCGGCACCTTTTACATAAAACAATCTGATCATTTTTTCAGGAAACGGGTGGGTTAATGTGAACTGGTCTGAAATACGTGTTCATACAACAAATGAGGCAGTTGAACCAATTACCAACATTATGCATGAAACAGGTGCAAGTGGTGTTGTCATTGAAGATCCTGCCGATTTGGTTAAAGAACGCGATACGTTCTTTGGCGAAGTTTATGAATTAAACCCTGATGAATATCCCGAAGAAGGTGTTTACATCAAGGCTTATTTGCCTGTGAACAGCTTTCTGGGAGAAACGGTTGACAGAATAAAGCGGGCGATTAATAACCTGATGCTTTATGATATTGATTTGGGGCGAAATGAGATAACCTTAAGTGAAATAGATGAAGAAGAATGGGCCACAGCGTGGAAAAAATATTATAAGCCCCTTAAAATCTCCGAAAAGATTACCATCATTCCGACGTGGGAAAACTATGAGCCCGTATCCACTGATGAAGTGATTATCGAACTTGACCCGGGTATGGCATTTGGGACGGGAGCGCACCCGACAACAGTGCTGAGCATCCAAGCTATTGAGCAATACATAAACAAAAATGATGTTGTCATTGATGTAGGATGCGGTTCCGGTGTTTTGAGCATTGCTTCTGCCTTGCTCGGGGCAAAAGAAGTTTATGCTTTTGACCTTGATGACGTTGCCGTTAAAAGTACAAAAGTCAATACTGAATTGAATAAAATGGAAAGCAAAGTTACGCTGAAACAGAATAACCTGCTGGACCATGTTGACATGCAGTCGGATATCATTGTTTCGAATATTCTTGCTGAAATCATTGTAAGGTTCGCTGCGGATGCATGGAATAATCTGAAACCGAATGGACTGTTCATAACTTCCGGTATTATTCAGGCAAAAAAACAAATGGTAAAGGATGAACTGGAAAAAGCAGGATTCGACATTGTCATGCTAAATGAAATGGAGGACTGGGCAGTGATTGTCGCTAAAAAGACAGAAAATGTTGTTTAAAGAGTCCGGTGAAAATGACACATCGAATATCCGATGCTCAAAACGACCCCGCCCAGAACTTCTTAGCCCTGAACACACATTTTAAAAGAAGAGTGGTGCCTGATTTGCAGCGTTATTTTATACCAACGGAAAATTGGAAAGATAACAAGGTCACTATTACTGACGATGACGCACACCACATCATACGTGTGATGCGGTCCCGTACAGGGGATGAAATCATCTGCAGCCACCCTGATGGAAAAGCTGCGGTCTGCCGGATTACAGACATTGTAAAAAACATGGTGTATGCAATAGTCAGCGAATGGCTTGAGGAGTCAGCTGAATCACCCATTGAGATGACGATTGCACAAGGATTGCCCAAAAGCGATAAATTGGAATTTGTGCTTCAGAAAGGAACTGAGCTGGGCGCCGCTTCGTTTATTCCAGTCCAGGCTGACCGGTCAGTGTCTGTCTGGGATCAGAAAAAGGCTGAAAAAAAATTGCAGCGTTACTCAAAAATTATAAAAGAGGCAAGTGAGCAAAGTCATCGCAATAAAATCCCCTCGATTGGAACGGTAACGTCGACAACTGATTTGGCAATGAACAGCAATGACTATCAGGTAAAATTATTCGCCTATGAGGAAGAAGCAAAGATTGAAGTGTTTCAATCCTTTGGCAGAGCCGTAAGCAAAATGAGTCCGGGTGACCGGGTCCTGCTCGTTATTGGTCCGGAAGGCGGCTTTTCCAGTCGGGAAGCGGATGTGCTGAAACAAAATGAATTCATTCCAGTCAGGTTAGGTCCGCGTATTTTACGTACTGAAACAGCAGCTTTATATGCATTGGCAAGTATTTCATATCATTTTGAAGAATTGAGGTGGACATAATGCCAACAGTAGCTTTTCATACATTAGGGTGTAAAGTGAACCATTATGAAACTGAAGGTATCTGGAATATGTTTAAAGACAGCGGCTACGAACGCGTTGACTTTGACCGTCAGTCGGATGTGTATGTTATTAACACATGTACCGTAACAAATACCGGCGATAAGAAAAGCAGACAAGTCATCAGACGGGCAGTGCGCAAAAATCCGGATGCTGTCATATGTGTGACAGGATGTTATGCACAGACATCTCCCGGCGAAATTATGGAGATTCCCGGCGTCGATGTGATTGTCGGAACGCAGAACAGAAAGAAAATGATTGACTATATTGAAGAACACCAACAAACACGCGAACCGGTAAATGGTGTTACAAATATCATGAAAAATCGTGTTTTTGAAGAAATGGACGTGCCTGACTTTACTGATAGAACACGTGCATCGCTAAAGATTCAGGAAGGGTGCAATAACTTCTGTACTTTTTGTATTATTCCATGGTCAAGAGGTCTGCTGCGGTCACGGGAACCTGAAAATGTCATTCAACAGGCGCAAAGTCTCGTTGATGCAGGATATAAAGAGATCGTACTGACCGGAATCCATACTGCGGGCTATGGTGAAGACATGAATGATTACAATTTCGCCAAACTGCTTCAAGAACTTGAATCAGAAGTTAAAGGCCTTAAACGAATCCGTATTTCCTCCATTGAAGCAAGCCAGATTACGGATGAAGTCATCGATGTCTTGGATAAATCAGAAAAAATTGTCCGTCATTTGCATATTCCGCTGCAGGCAGGATCTGACACGGTGCTGCATCGTATGCGGAGAAAATATTCAACCGGATATTATAAGCAGAAAGTGGATAAAATCCGGAAGGCTCTGCCGGGACTGGCAATTACATCTGACGTAATTGTCGGCTTTCCAGGTGAGACAGAAGAAGAATTTTTGGAGACGTATAATTTTGTTAAAGAAATCGGATACTCGGAACTGCATGTTTTTCCATTCTCAAGAAGAACAGGTACGCCCGCTGCCCGTATGAATGATCAGGTTGATGCTGATGTCAAAAATGAGCGGGTTAATCGAATGATTGAACTATCGAATCAACTTGCAAAAGAATACGCATCTTGTTATGAAGACGAAGTGCTTGAGGTCATTCCGGAAGAACACGTGAATGAAACTGAAGGAAGTATGCTTGAAGGTTACACCGACAATTATATGAAAGTCCGATTTAACGGAACAAAGGATTTAATCGGACGAATTGTACGTGTGAAAATCACACAGTCAGGTTATCCTTACAATAAAGGTACATTTGTAAGGGTTATGGATAATGCTCAAAATGGAAGGGCAGAGATATCCTCTTAATTCTCGGGAACTGCCCGGAATTTTTCCCTGCATTAACGGCCTTAAGATTACCACTTCAAGATTTCACGGAACGGAAAAATATTAGGAGGGGCTCAACTGCCCGTAAAGATCTGTTTCTCTTCAACAAACATTCTGCGGGAACAACATCCCGCTGTATGAAGTTCATCTTATTTTTTCAATGAAATTTTGCCGTTAGCCTGCTATGATAGAATAAGTGGTACGAACAACTAATGCTGGGAGGAAGCAATATATGAATAAAAACCTTGCCAAATACATTGATCATACACAGTTAAAACCTGATACAACGAAAGAAAAGATTGATCAAATTGTTAAAGAAGCGCGTGAACATGGTTTTGCCTCTGTTTGTGTCAATCCATATTGGGTGCCATTCTGCTATGATAATCTGAAAGACACTGACGTGAAAGTGTGCACTGTCATAGGATTTCCGCTAGGTGCCACATCAACAGCTGCCAAAGAGTTTGAGACAAAGCAAGCTATTCAGGAAGGCGCTGAAGAAGTAGATATGGTCATTAATATCGGCGAATTGAAGTCAAAAAATGATGAAGCCGTACAGCGGGATATCGAGGTTGTTGTTGACGCAGCAAAAGGGAGTGCCTTAACCAAAGTGATCATAGAAACATCCCTGCTCACAGATGATGAGAAGGTGCGTGCATGTGAGGCTGCAAAAGAAGCAGGCGCAAACTTTGTTAAAACATCGACAGGTTTTTCCGGCGGCGGGGCCACTGTAGAAGATGTTAAGTTAATGCGTGAAACAGTCGGCAGTGAAATGGGGGTTAAGGCTTCAGGAGGCGTCCGTGACCTGAAGACAACAAAAGCCATGATTGATGCCGGTGCAACACGTATTGGCGCAAGTGCGGGTGTTGAAATCACAGCTGGTGAAACAGGTTCAACTGACTATTAGTTGATGTTTGAATGTTGTTATTCAACAATATTTAAGTTGACCTGAGCTGTTCTATTATATTATAATAAACGAAGACATGTGAAATATTATACATGTTTTTGCTTTTATTTTTGTTTTGTGCTTCGGAGGGAGGGAAATAAGCATGTCAAATCACACTCGCGTTCGTAAAAACGAGTCTCTTGAAGATGCTCTTCGTCGCTTTAAACGCAACGTATCCAAAAGCGGTACATTGCAGGAATATCGTAAGCGTGAACATTATGAAAAACCAAGCGAACGACGCAAGAAAAAGTCTGAAGCTGCCAGAAAACGCAGATAGTAAAGAAGGTGCAGGGCCCATGACATTAGCTGAACAGCTGAACCAGGATATGAAACAGGCGATGAAAAGCAAGGAAAAAGACAGACTTGCGGTCATACGCATGTTAAAAGCCTCATTGCAAAATGAGTCAATTAAACTTGGTAATAAAAATCTTTCCGAAGGCGAGGAACTGACAGTACTTTCAAGAGAGCTGAAGCAAAGGAAGGATTCCCTCCAAGAATTTAAATCAGCTGGACGCGATGACCTTGTTGACAAACTTGAAGCTGAAATTGATGTAATCCAGGCATACATGCCCCAGCAGCTGACAGAAGAAGAGCTGGAGGAGATAGTGAAAGCCACGATTAAGGAAGTTAATGCTGCTTCCAAGAAAGACATGGGTAAAGTAATGAGTGCTATCATGCCTAAAGTCAAAGGTCAGGCAGATGGTGCACAGATTAATAGACTTGTTCAAAAACATTTAAATTGAATGTCCAAAGGTCTTGTCATAAATGGCAAGACCTTTTCCCATGTTGAGGCTTTTTATGGCATCAACTTTTTAACAGAGAACTATCAACTTGACCTGTGGTTATGTTACTATTTATGTAATATACATAATTGAAACCATTTACACATGCAAAACGTAGGAATTTTTGCGGGGCTCAATAGAGAGGGGGGGTAGTTTGTATGATGGCAGACGCAGATCGCTTAAAGTGCTTACACTTATACTTATTGTAGTATGTTCCGCGTTAGGTTTGTTTTCAGTTTCCCATGCTGAGGACAAGGGCGGCGGGAAACTGGTTTATGTTATCCCGATAGAAAATGAAGTTGAGAAAGGACTTGAAGCGTTCCTGACACGGGCAACGGAAGATGCTGAACAAGAAGGTGCCGATCATATTATTTTTGAAATTGATACCCCGGGTGGCGCTGTCGCGGCTGCTGAACAAATCGGTGAACTAATGCAAAATTTGGAGCTTGAAACAACATCTTTTATTGTAAACAGGGCATTATCTGCAGGCTCTTATATTGCATTAAATACGGATAATATTTACATGAAGCCTCATGCCACTATGGGAGCAAGCGGCGTCATCAACCAGGATGGAACAGCTGCAGATAAAAAAGCCCAATCGGCGTGGCTCTCAGCCATGAAGAGTGCAGCAGAGTCGAAAGGCCGCGATCCGCTTTACGCTGCAGCTATGGCGGATCCAAGCATTGATCTTCCGGAGTATGCTGCTGAAGAAGGCAAATACCTGACACTCGGTCCCGAATCAGCTGCAGAAGTCGGCTATTCAAATGGTACCGTTGAAGATCGCACAGAGCTTCTTGAAGCATTAGGTCTTAGTAATGCGACTGTTGCTGAACAAGAGATGACCATATCTGAACAGATAGCACGGTTTATCACAAATCCTGTTGTAGTGCCAATTCTGCTGTCAATTGCCAGTCTTGGTCTGGTAGCAGAATTGTTTTCCCCCGGGTTTGGAATCCCCGGTATCATGGGGGCACTGGCATTAATCCTATTTTTTTACGGACATATGGTTGCGGGTTTGGCCGGCATGGAAGCGCTGGTATTATTGATTCTGGGTGTTGGTTTAGTTGTCGCAGAGTTATTTTTGCCGGGAGGAATTGCTGGTTTGATTGGTATTGGAGCGATTATCGCCTCACTCATCATGTCAGGTCAGGATATAGGACATATGGCGATGAGTATCAGTATTGCTTTTATTGTTACGATTATTGCTTCCATTATCTTATTTAAAACGATGGGAGGAAATAAAGGATTCTTCCGTCGTATGATATTAACCGATCAGACATCAACAGAACTGGGTTATGTATCTTCTGAGAACCGTCTTGAATTAATTGGTCTGGAGGGCATAACTTTAACGCAGCTTCGCCCATCAGGGACTGCCCTGTTTGGAGACGAACGATTGGATGTCGTGACAGAGGGAGGATTTATTGAAAAAGAACAGATGGTCAAAGTTGTTAAAGTGGAAGGCGTTCGAGTTGTAGTACGTGAGGTAAAAACATAGAAAAACAGGAGGAATTTGCATGAGTATTGAACAACTGATGCCAATTATTGTCATCGCGATCATTATAATTGCTCTGGCAGTGCTGTTTACTTTTATTCCAGTTATGCTCTGGATCAGTGCTTTGGCTGCAGGGGTAAAAGTAGGTATTTTTACACTTATCGGGATGCGTTTGCGCCGGGTTGTACCGTCAAGGGTCATTAACCCGCTGATCAAATCACATAAAGCGGGACTTGATGTTTCGACGAATCAGCTGGAAAGCCACTATTTGGCTGGCGGGAACGTTGATCGTGTGGTAAATGCTCTTATCGCCGCGCATCGTGCCAATATCCAATTGTCATTTGAGCGAGCGGCAGCTATTGATCTGGCGGGCCGTGATGTATTGGATGCCGTGCAGATGAGTGTTAACCCGAAAGTTATCGAAACACCTTTTATTGCCGGTATTGCAATTGATGGCATCGAAGTCAAAGCAAAAGCACGTATCACTGTTCGGGCGAATATTGACCGGCTTGTCGGTGGTGCCGGGGAAGATACAGTAATTGCTCGTGTCGGTGAAGGTGTTGTAAGTACCATTGGCAGTTCAGAGGCACATACAAAGGTACTGGAAAATCCAGATGCCATCTCGCATAATATTTTAGGCAGAGGATTGGATGCAGGTACAGCATTTGAAATTCTGTCGATTGACATCGCCGACGTGGATATTGGGAAAAATATCGGTGCGATTCTTCAGACAGATCAGGCTGAAGCTGACAAAAATATTGCCCAGGCAAAAGCGGAAGAAAGACGCGCTATGGCTGTCGCACAAGAACAGGAAATGGTGGCCCGGATTGAAGAAATGCGTGCAAAAGTTGTTGAAGCAGAAGCAGATGTGCCACGTGCACTTGCAGAAGCATTACGTTCCGGAAATATGGGCGTCATGGATTATATGAATTATAAGAACATTGATGCTGATACCGATATGCGTGGTACAATCGGGAAATTAACTCAGGATAATGAGGAAAATGATGACAATCATAACGAGTAATTTCACTGCTCAAGCACAAGGAGGGTTAAGATGGAAGTCATTCTGATCATCCTTGCAATTATTGCAACAGCTTCGGGTTTATTCAAGGATAAAGCAGATACAGATACACCGATTCCGAAGCGAAAAAACAACCCGCCAGGCCCTGCACCTGCTCCCTCTGGCGGTGGACAAAGCCACAGCAGCACGGAGAATGAAACCGGGACACAGACGACTGTTTCTGCTCCTTCAATTGAAGAGCAGCAGAATGAACAGCGCAAGCAATTGGCTGATCGGATGAGCACAAAAGAACACCAGGATACAGAACGAGAACATCATGCGATAATCAGCGATAAAAGCCGGACACCGGATACTGATTTATCAAATGAACACCAAAAACTAAGGAAAACCATGAATAACAACTTAACGCGTACAGGTTTAATCAATGGTGTTATCATGTCGGAGGTTTTGGGACAGCCAAGAGCAGTGAAACCGTATCGGAGTATTGTTGCTCAACGGAAAAAGTAAGGAAAACCCAATAGAACCAATAAGAACCAATATCAGACAGGCTGAAAAACTGTCCGGTATTGGTTCTTTTTTGTTCTTATCCGGCCGTTCAATTCATAAACATATGGTGAGAGGGGGGCCTCATCAGTGAAGAAATGGCAACAGAAGATCAGGCCATGGCTATCAAAATATTTTTCACTTCCTTCAGATGTCATGATGGAGCTGCCCAGGATTACAATGATTGGCCAGCTTCATATCTATATTGAAAATCATAAGGGGCTAACCGTTTATTCTGATACGGAATTGAGACTTAAGTCGCATAAAGGCTATATACAAATAACCGGAAGTCAATTTGTATTGAAAATGATGCTGCCTGAAGAGATTTTACTTGAAGGTACCATAGAAGAAGTGAAATTTATCCCCCCTTAACGGGGAGCCAGACCCCCCACTTCAATTTGCCAAGGAAATCAGGAGTAATCAATGGTAGGCCAGCTGCCCGTACATGTCCGATTCTGTTCAACTAACATTCAGGTGGGGAAAAGCGCCCCACTGCATGAAGTTTCACTTTATATCTTAGTAAATCGATTTTAGGAGGAGGAAATGAAACATATACAAGGTTCTTCAATGACGGGGTTTATAACAGTCCTGGTTGAGGGCAAAGATCCGGAGCTGTTCTTCCAGAAATGTATTGAACGGGATATTGTCGTTTGGAACGTGGAAAAAAAGTCTGAAACGTCTTGTGCCGGAAATATAAAATTAAGGGATCTTACCGCGTTAAAGCAAGCGAGGCGCGGGACTGATTATAAGTTGACCTTTACAAATAAACGCGGTGTCCCATTTTTGATCAAGCATTTTTCCCGGAAAAAAGAGCTGCTTATTGGTCTTTTGCTAAGTATATTGCTCATTTTTTTCTTATCCAATATTATTTGGGAAGTCAAGATAACTGGCGTCCCAAAGGATATTGAGGAGAAAATCAGTGATAAATTGGAGGAATATGGAATACACCAGGGGACATGGGCATTCTCTTTAGATTCACCAAGTGATATTCAGCAGCGATTAATAAATGATATACCTGAGCTGCTTTGGGTTGGCATTAAACAAAATGGGACAAGCTTCAGATTGGAAGGCGTGGAAAAAACGATCGTTGAGGAAGAAGAAGTTGAAGGTCCAAGACACCTTGTGGCTTCCAAAAAAGGGGTGATTGAAGACATGTACGTTGCCAAGGGACAGCCAAGAGTCCAAGTGAACGATTTTGTCGATCCGGGGGATGTACTTGTTTCCGGAAAAATACAATTTGAGAAAAAAGATGACAACGATGAAAGTGGTGAAGAAAAAGACGACACGTATGAGCTGATTCCGGCAGAAGGCGAAGTTATTGCAAAAACATGGTATGAAACTGAAGTGACAGTACCGCTGAAGGCGAGTCATGAGCGTCTGACAGGTGATACCGAAACGAAATATCATTTGAAATTAGGCGGCATTGAATTTCCTGTCTGGGGATTTGGAGACCCGGAGTATCAAGATATTCATCGGGACCGGCATGAAAAAGATCTTTATTTATTCAAATGGAAACTACCGGTATCATTGATGGAAACAACGATAAGCGAAAAAAAATATTATGGGACAAAAAGGAGCAAAGCTGAGGCTGTTGATATCGGGGTAAAACAAGCTAAAAATGAATTGCAGTTAAGGCTGGGGCCTGAAGCGGAAATAATTTCTGAAAATATTTTGCAAGAAACCATCGAGAGTGGTAAAGTTAAATTAATCTTATATATGGCTGTTGAAGAAGATATTGTTAAACAAGAACCAATCGACCAAGGAGATTGATTATGCCGAATAACTTGAAAACAATCGAGTTACAGCTATCAGGTCCAAATGAAGCACTGGCATTGTTTGGGACCAATGATAAATATTTAAAACAGATTGAAGAACTTCTTAACGTCTCTCTTATTACAAGGGGAGAGCAGGTAAGTGTTTCAGGCAGCAGTGAAAGTACAGCACTGGCAGAAGAAATTCTTTTGACATTGCTGTCGATTGTAAGGAAGGGGCTCGACATCACTGAAAGGGATGTTGTCTATGCAGTTGATCTGGCTAAGAAAGGAAAGATAAATCAATTTGAAACCCTCTTTGAAGACGAAATAACCAAGAATGCAAGAGGGAAATCAATCCGTGTTCAGACATTGGGACAGAAGCGTTATACAGATGCCATTAAGGCCCATGATCTGGTCTTTGGCATCGGTCCGGCCGGTACCGGCAAAACGTATCTGGCAGTTGTTATGGCCGTGCATGCCTTAAAAAACGGGGATGTTAAACGGATTATTTTAACACGCCCTGCAGTTGAAGCAGGTGAAAGCTTAGGCTTCTTGCCGGGTGATTTAAAGGAAAAAGTGGATCCGTATCTAAGGCCTTTATATGATGCTTTACACGATGTGTTTGGAAGTGAGCATACCTATAGATTAATCGAGCGCGACACGATTGAAATTGCACCATTAGCATACATGCGCGGACGAACGCTTGATGATGCGTTTGTAATACTGGATGAAGCGCAAAATACCACACCAGAGCAAATGAAAATGTTTTTGACTCGGCTTGGATTTGGTTCCAAAATGGTCATTAACGGTGACATAACCCAAATCGATTTGCCCAATGGGGTGCAATCAGGACTACAAGTAGTCAAACGGCTTTTAGCATCTGTCGAGGGACTCTCATTTATCCATTTCGACGGAACAGACGTTGTTCGTCATCCTTTAGTACAAAAAATAATTGATGCCTATGAAAACGCGAACTGAAGCCTAAAGCAGCGTAAGATCCACGGGCCAAGCGTGTCTTATTTCCATATTAATCATGTTGATGGATGGGCAACTGCACGAATGCCCGATTAATCGGATATTCTGTATCAGACCATTGGTGAACATTGAAAGGAATCTTCCATTTAAGAATGCAATATCCTGTCAAGGAGGCTAAATCATGCATATTGATTTTCATGATCAGACAAAATCTGTACCTTCCGATTACGTTGATCTACTGCAGCGTTTACTGGTATTTACAGCGAAAAAAGAAGAAATTGCCAATGAAGCCGAAGTTTCGGTTACGTTTGTCAGCAATCAGGAAATTAAAGAAATCAACCGGAACTATCGCCAGCAGGATAGACCGACAGATGTCATTTCGTTCGCGATGCAGGAAAAAGTGACGGATGAGGTGGAGATTATCGGTGAAGCTCTGCCGCTTGTGCTGGGTGATATTGTTATCTCGGTTGATAAAGCCAAAGAACAGGCCGAAGAATATGGGCACTCACTTGAAAGGGAACTGAGTTTCCTGTCTGTTCATGGTTTTCTCCATCTGCTTGGCTATGATCATATGAACAAGGAAGATGAAACTGAAATGTTCCGAAAACAAGATGATATTTTGGATGAATTTGGCATTGAGCGATAAACGGAAGGGATCATTATTTGGGTTTTCACATGCATGGGATGGCCTCAAAGCCGTTGTCAGAACTGAACTGAATTTCAGGATACACCTTATAGCCGCTTTGGGCGTTATTTCAGCCGGATTTGTCTTTCGTTTGACAGTATTAAAATGGATAATGGTTTTGTTCGCAATTGGTTTGGTTCTGGTTGCTGAAATGTTGAATACAGCTGTTGAAAAAATGATTGATTATTTAAAGCCGGAGATACATCCGCAGGCAAAAGCAATCAAAGATCTTGCAGCAGGTGCTGTACTGGTTTCCGCACTTATTGCTGTTGCGGTGGGTTTATTTGTTTTTCTCCCCGAACTCATGAAATTATTTAAATAGTATCGACCTGAACCTTCCATAGCTGAAGGTTTTTTAACTTGTCGCATTTTGTTGCAAAAACTGTTCTTTTGAATGGTTTTGTCCAATTGCATGAAACATGCTTGATTTTATAGTATGATAAAAATATCAATAGAAAAATATTCAAATTATACGTCTCGGAGGAAACATCATGGCAGGTAATTTTAAATCAGGATTTATTGCTATAATCGGCAGGCCAAACGTCGGAAAATCAACGTTCATGAATCAAATGATCGGGCAAAAAATTGCGATCATGAGTGATAAAGCACAGACAACGCGCAATCGGATCCAGGGCGTGCTCACCTCCGATGATGCTCAGCTGGTATTCATTGACACACCGGGAATCCATAAACCGAAGCATCATTTAGGAAATTTTATGGTAAAGACGGCTGAAGACACCTTAAATGAAGTCGATGCCGTGCTGTTTATGATTAACGCAAAGGAAGGCTATGGAAAAGGGGATCAATACATACTGGACAGGCTGCAAAAAATTAAGCGACCGGTTTTTCTTGTCATTAATAAAATCGACCTTGTACATCCCGATGATCTGTTGCCTCTAATCGATATTTATAAAGATAAATATGATTTTGAAGAAGTTATTCCAATTTCCGCACTGCAAGGCGATAATCTGACGCATTTGCTTGGTGAACTAAAAAAACATATACCCGAAGGCCCGCAATATTATCCTGAAGATCATGTAACCGATCATCCGGAGCGGTTTATTATCACTGAATTAATACGTGAAAAGGTGCTGGAGTTAACCAGAGAAGAAGTTCCGCATTCAATTGCGGTTGTACTTGAAAACATGGAAGAAAGGGCGTCTAATAGTGTCTTTATCCAGGCAACGATTGTAACTGAACGTCAGACGCAAAAAGGGATCGTGATCGGCAAACAGGGTACAATGCTTAAGAATATCGGCAGAAATGCCCGAAAAGATATTGAGGCACTTCTCGGATTAAAAGTGTATCTGGAGCTTTGGGTGAGAGTCCGGAGAGATTGGCGCAATAAACAATCCCAGCTTCATGAATTCGGCTTCCGGAGTGACGAGTATTAACATACTTGGTAAATTTTAAAACTCATTGATTCAGCGCCTGTGGAAAATCTAATAGTGAACACATTATGGAAAGGCGGGGTTTCTTGTGATCGACTTAACATGGAAATTATTTAGTCAGACAGGAAACATTGAAACCTATTTGTTGTTAAAAGAGCTTGAAAAAAATGAATCAATTGAACAAACCGGGAACCAGCAAAAAGAAAAAAGGAATTCCCTCAATTCAGAATCATGATGAGTCATCTGCACTGTTAAGAAGGTGATACGGATTGCTCGAAAAAATGCAGGGTATTGTCATGAAGACACAGGATTATGGCGAAACACACAAGATTGTGACAATCTTCAGTGATAAAGCTGGTAAGATATCAGCAATAGCCAGAGGTGCAAAAAAACCAAAAAGCAGAATGGCTGCTGTCACGCAGCCATTCATATATGGTGATTTTTTTATTTATCTTAGTTCGGGTCTGAGTACCATACAACAAGGCGATGTTCTCAATTCATTGCGACGTATCCGGGAAGATATTATCAAGACAGCATATGCATCCTATATTGTTGAGCTGACCGATAAATTAACAGACTCTCATTCACCCGACCATTATCTTTTTGATCAGCTTTATCAGACGTTGAATTGGATTGCGGAATATGACGATGCTGATATTCCTATTATGATGTATGAATTAAAACTTTTTAAAGAAGGCGGCTTCGCACCAAGCGTGGATAAATGTGTCAGCTGCGGTAATAAAGATGGGTTCTTTGCGTTTTCAATAGCGGAAGGCGGTTTGCTCTGTGCCGCATGCCAGCATATCGACATGAATGCAATTCCACTTCCGAACAACCTGGCACGCTTATTTCATATATTTTCCGAAGTTGAACTGGAACGGATTGGAACCATTTCAGTGAAGCCGGAAAACAAAAAGCTGCTCCGTGATATTATGGATGCATATTATGATCAGTATGGCGGCTATTATCTCAAAACAAAACGATTTTTGAAGCAGCTCGATAAACTGAAATAACCTGATTTCTTGACAATAAGCGCGTCTTATCGTAATATTTTTGTACATAAATCTAACAGGTTTAAGTATTGTGCTGACGGAGAAAAGTACTTATTGTTTACTGTTGCAAGCGAGTCCGGGACGGTGGAAGCTGGATAACAGAACATAAGGAATGGCGCTCCTGAACAATTGGAATAAAGCGGCTCTTGCGTAAGAGCAAATAGGGTGGAACCGCGGATTAACCCCCGTCCCTATGCAGGTGCAATACTTGCATAGGGACGGGGTTTTTAATTTCATAAATGATATGGAGGATATATTAATGACAATTCAGGAGATAATTTTGACACTGCAAAAACATTGGTCTGACCAAAATTGTATTCTCATGCAGGCATACGATGTGGAGAAAGGAGCTGGGACAATGTCACCGATGACTCTGCTTAGAAGCCTGGGTCCGGAGCCATGGAATGTGGCATATGTTGAACCGTCACGACGTCCTGCGGATGGGAGATATGGTCAGAACCCAAACCGCCTGTACCAGCATCATCAGTATCAAGTCATTATGAAACCATCACCGGATAACATTCAGGAATTATATCTTCAATCACTTGAAGCACTGGGAATTAATCCATTAGAACATGATATTCGGTTTGTGGAGGACGATTGGGAAAATCCTACCCTTGGAGCTTCCGGGCTGGGCTGGGAAGTATGGCTGGATGGCATGGAAATCACCCAATTCACTTATTTTCAGCAAATCGGCGGACTCGAAGCCAATCCCGTTTCAGTTGAGCTGACATATGGGATTGAACGTCTGGCCTCCTATATTCAAGATAAAGAAAACGTCTTTGATCTGGAATGGACCGACGGCGTCAGTATCAATGATATTTTTTTCCAGCCGGAATATGAACATTCAAAATACGCCTTCGAAGAATCTGATACGGATATGCTTTTTCAGCTCTTCACAATGTACGAGAACGAAGCTAGAATAACGATGGAAAAAGGATTGGTATTCCCTGCGTATGATTATGTATTAAAATGTTCCCACACATTTAATTTGCTTGATGCAAAAGGCGTTATTGCAGTAACTGAACGGACAGGGTATATTGCCAGAATTCGCAATCTTGCCAGAAGTATTTCCAAAGCATATGTTGCAGAACGGGAACGTCTGGGCTTTCCAATGCTGAACAAGGAGGCAGAATAATGACTAAAGATGTACTGGTAGAAATTGGACTCGAGGAACTCCCGGCACGCTTTGTGGATGACGCTGAAAATCAGCTGCTGACTAAAACGGGAAACTGGTTTAACGACTTACGGATTTCCTATACATCGATTGTTTCTTTTTCAACCCCGCGAAGATTGGCCGTATTGATCAAAGACGTTGCAGAAGAACAAACATCATTGGAGGAAGAAGTGAAAGGGCCGGCATTAAAAATCGCCCAGGATGAAGACGGGAATTGGACAAAAGCCGCAGTCGGTTTTACAAAAGGCCAGGGACAAGCCGTAGATGATATTTATACGAAGGATGTAAAAGGGACGACGTACATCTTTGTCAAAAAGCAAATTATCGGTAAGCCAACACATGAATTATTGCCGCAGTTCAATGAGATCATTACATCTATCCAATTCAAGAAAAACATGCGCTGGGGAGAACAATCATTGCGGTATGCGCGCCCTGTCCGCTGGATTGCAGCATTATTCGGTCATGACCTCATTCCGTTTGAAGTGGCCGGTGTCAAGGCAGATAACCGTACGTATGGTCATCGCTTTTTAGGAAAAATGACGACGTTATCCGCACCTGATGAATATGAGAAAGCGCTGGAAGGTCAGTATGTTATTGTTAATCCGGAAAAACGCAGACAAATGATTATTGATGGCTTGAGAAAAGCTGAAGCCGAACACGGCTTTCGAATTCCGGAAGACGATGAACTGCTTAATGAAGTGTGCAATCTGGTGGAATATCCTACTGTGTTTGTCGGTTCATTCGATGAATCTTATTTGTCACTTCCGCCTGAAGTGCTGATAACGTCGATGAAGGAACACCAGCGTTATTTCCCTGTCCAATCAAAAGACAGTAAATTGCTTCCATACTTTGTTGGTGTTAGAAATGGGGATGGCTATGCACTTAATACGGTTGTCAAAGGAAATGAAAAAGTATTGCATGCGAGGTTATCGGATGCCCAGTTCTTTTTTGAAGAAGATCAGAAACAGCCAATCAATTATTACTTGGAAAAGCTGGAGCGGATTGTATTTCAGGAGAAACTTGGAACAATTGGTGATAAAGTCAAACGGATTACAGCCATCTCAGATCAATTGACAAAATGGCTCAATCTCAATGAAGAAACCCGTTCAAACACACTTAGGGCAGCCGAAATATGCAAGTTTGATCTGCCGACAAATATGGTTGATGAATTTACAAATCTGCAGGGGATCATCGGCGAAACGTATGCCCTTAATGCCGGCGAGGAGCAAGCTGCTGCAAGGGCTGTGGCAGAGCATTATCTTCCTGTTCAGTCAGATGGCGTACTTCCTGAAACTGTCGAAGGTGCAATTGTCAGCATTGCTGATAAAATCGATACGATTGTAGGATGTATTTTTGCGGGACTGATTCCAAGCGGTTCCCAGGATCCATACGCACTGCGAAGGCAGGCAACTGGTGTTTTAAAAATACTTAAGGCATACAATTGGAATATAACTGTTGAGTCGTTACTGAATTTGGCTGAACAGCAGTATAAGGATTCAAATACTGGTGTGTCGGAAAAAGAAAAATCTAGAACCGAAATAAAACGGTTCTTCAGTCATCGGATTACGTATCTTTTAAAAGAATCCGCTATTCAACCGGATGTTATCCAAGCAGTTTTATATAACGGAATCGGGATTATTCCATATCTGGCTGCAAAAGCTGAAAACTTATCATATGAACGGAATAATCCGGAGTTTAAGCCGGTACAGGAAGCACTTGTCCGCGTGTTGAACCTGGCTTCTAAAACGGATCTCTTAACAATCAGCCGGGGAATTTTTGAGACGGACTCGGAACAAAAGCTGTATGAAACCTATTTAACAGTGAAGGATGACTACGAAAGTGCAAATAATAATCAGGAAGCTGCAAATGCATTGCGTCAACTGGGAAAATTGTCACAGCCGATTCATGATTTCTTTGACCATAATATGGTTATGACCGATGTGGAGGCAATCCGCAATAATCGCCTGGCTCTGCTGAATAATATTGCGGCTTTAATTTGTACTTATGCGGACTTGTCAGCAATTGAATGGAAACAGCATTTTTAAGAATGTCACTATTTCCTTTTTCACTGTTAAACGTGTATAATATTTAAAAACAGTATGACACATTTGAGCAATCAGGTGGTGAAAAAGTGGAATTATCGAACAGACAAGAACAGATTCTCGGCATTGTAAAAGAAAATGGGCCAATAACAGGCGAAAATATAGCAGAAAAATTGAATCTAACACGGGCAACATTGCGTCCGGATTTGGCCATTTTGACGATGGCAGGTTTCTTGGAAGCCAGACCCCGGGTAGGTTATTTTTATACCGGAAAGACAGGAACGGAACTGTTGACTGAAAAAATAAAGCAGTTTAAAGTTTATGAATATCAGTCAGTCCCGATTGTCGTCAAAGAGAATGCTTCTGTATATGATGCCATTTCAACAATGTTTCTTGAAGATGTGGGGACTTTGTTTGTTGTGGACCAGAATTCATTCTTAACCGGTGTTTTATCAAGGAAAGATTTATTGAGGGCCAGTATCGGGAATCAGGAATTAGATGCAATACCGGTACATATTATCATGACGCGAATGCCTAATATTACGGTCTGTTACCGGAATAATCTGCTGATTGATGCAGCCAAGAAACTGATTGATAAACAAATTGATGGTTTACCGGTTCTCAAGGAATCAGAAAAAGGGTTTGAGATTGTTGGACGAATTACAAAAACTACCATCACTAAAGTATTTGTTGAACTGATTATGGATGAGCATTTATAAGGGAGGAGGATAATCTATGCAAGATAAACCACTCGTGTACGTTCTTTCCGACTCAGTAGGTGAAACAGCGGAGTTAGTTATCAAAGCGGGGTTAAGCCAGTTCAATAATGGCGAGTATCGAATACAGCGGGTTCCGTATGTGGAAGATAAGAAAACGATTGATGAAACTTTGCAGCTGGCAACGGAAAAAGAGGGGATTGTCGGTTTTACATTGGTAGATCCTGATTTGCGGTCGTATTTGAATACACAAGCCGGCGAAATGAATGTTGAGGCAATCGATATAATGGGCCCGATGATCAATGCAATGAAGCGATCTTTTAGCAGTGATCCGCGTTTGGAACCCGGATTGGTCCATCAATTGGATGAAGACTATTTTAAACGGGTTGAAGCAATCGAATTTGCTGTAAAATATGATGATGGCAGAGACCCGCGTGGAATTGCACGTGCAGATATCATTCTGATTGGTGTTTCCCGAACCTCCAAAACACCATTATCACAATACTTGGCACATAAACGGCTGAAGGTGGCCAACGTTCCTATCGTTCCAGAAGTCGATCCTCCTGAAGAACTGTTTGATGTAAACCCCGATAAATGTATTGGGTTGCGGATAAGTGCTGCCAAGCTTAATGATATCCGAAAAGAACGTCTAAAAGCATTGGGGCTTGGTGATCAGGCAACCTATGCAAATATGGAACGAATTCAACAGGAGCTGCAATACTTTGATGAAGTTGTTGAAAAAATCGGATGCCGCGTTGTTGATGTATCACATAAAGCAGTCGAAGAAACAGCAAATACCATCATGCGTATGATAAAGTGAAACTTTATTCAGCGGGGCGTATTCCCCCCACTGAATATTAGTTGAACCGAATCGGGCATTTAGGGACAGTTATCCGTCGTACTTTGACGGTTTACTGTCCATTAGATGCGGGGAAAAGTAGAAACTTCATTCAGTGGTGAAAAAACAGCTATAAAAAATCCCAAAAATAATTATAATGAAAAACATTCTGTGCAAAAGCAGGATGTTTTTCTGATTTTCAGATGATTCTGACGCCTAAAGCAATGCGTCATCAACTGGGAATCTTAAGCAAAAATGAATTATTGATTTCCTATAGCTTTTTTTATGATTTTGTATTATAATTATTATTTGTGTAAAAATATACAACAAGTATAAATTTGACTCATTTGTGAACGAGGGATATACAGAAAAATAAAATATTGCGATTTAAGAAGGAATAATGAATCATTGTGTAGAATATATGTAGTAAATCCCTGTGAGCAAAATACGTTTACACAAGTGCTTCAAGAGGTACAATAATACAGTGACTTGATAGTCCTTCCAGTTTGGTCGGGCAGTCCAGAAAACAACATGATTTTGGACTTGCAGCGAAGATTTTTGTGATGATGGAAGGTTTTTTTACGCTTTAAGTAAAAAAATTTGTCGAATAATGAAGGATTTTCTTTGTGAATATCGAATTATGGAGGCATGGGTGGTAAATATGCCTGACCAGGTATCAGAAGATGTCATTGAGGAAGTGCGAAAAACCAATGACATAGTTGATGTCATTGGCGAATATATACAACTAAAAAAACAAGGGCGGAATTATTTTGGCCTCTGCCCGTTCCATGGTGAAAAGACACCATCATTTTCCGTAACTCAGGAAAAACAGATTTTTCACTGCTTCGGATGTGGAAAAGGCGGGAACGTATTAACATTTGTTATGGAAATGGAGCAGTATACGTTTTATGAAGCGTTAAGGTTTCTTGCAGATAAAAGCGGCGTGGATTTGCCGGATGTTTCTCACCGGCAAAAATCGTCCATGTCACAGGAAAACCAGAGCATACTTTCCGCTTCCGAGTGGATTACCAAGCTTTATCACCACCTTCTGCGCTATACAAAAGACGGAAAAACAGGCTATCAGTATTTTAAGGACCGAGGTATAACAGATAAAACAATTGATACATTCCAGCTCGGTTTTGCCCCGAATGTAAAAGACTTTACAGCAGAATTTTTGCAGAAAAAAGGATTTCATCAACAAATTCTTGTCAAAGCGGGTCTCTTGTCATTAAACGAAGATAACTCGATAACAGACAGGTTCAGGGGCAGAGTCATGTTTCCGATCCGCAATCACCTTGGGAAAACAATTGCCTTCGGGGGCCGGACAATTTCCGAGCAGGAACCGAAATACTTAAACAGCCCTGAAAGTGATTTGTTCCAAAAAGGTAAAATTCTTTACAATTTTGATCTGGCAAAAAAGCACATCCGTAAACAAAGTGAAGCTGTTTTATTTGAAGGTTATATGGATGTCATATCTGCCTACGAAGCCGGGGTTAAAAATGGTGTGGCTACGCTTGGAACATCGTTGACAGAGTCACAGGCAAGACTTCTAAGAAGGTATGTCGATGCGGTTATTATTTGCTATGACGCCGACAAAGCAGGCAATGAAGCTGCCTATAAGGCCGCCGGGCTGCTGCAAAAGATAGGCTGTCACGTCAAAATAGCCAATATGCAGGATGGTATGGATCCGGATGATTTCATAAGCGAATTTGGTGCTGAAGCATTTCAAAATCAGGTTATCAAATCGAGTCTGACTTTTACAAGCTTTTATATGAAGTATTTGAAAAAAGACTATAATCTTAGTCTTGAAGGGGATCGCATACAATATATCGAAAAATTATTGGAGTACCTTGCGACGATTGAGAGCTCCGTCGAACGGGAATATTATTTAAAAGAGGTCAGCGACTCCTATAACGTATCAATGGATTCATTAAAACAGGAAATTCTGTCTAACCGTGAAAAGATGGGGCTTGGTAAGGATAAGATAAATAAGAACAGATATACTAATAAGGTGTCTGAACATGATCACGCAAAAAAATTACTCCCTGCATTTCACAATGCAGAACGGCAGCTTCTTGCATATATGTTGCAAGATGCGTCTATTACTGATAAAGTGCAGGAGGAAATAGGTGCTTCCTTTAATATTGAGGAGCATAAAGTTATTGCTACGCACTTATATGCTTTTTATGAAGAACATCAACAACCTGATGTCAGTATGTTTGTTGAAATGCTGACGGATGACAGACTGAAGCAAATGGTTACAGATATCGCAATGATGTCACTGCATGAAAATATATCAAATGATGAAATTAATGATTATATCCGAAATATCCGTGCTGAGAACAGCAATAAGGGAGATATTCAATCTTTGAAAGAGGAACAAAAGCTGGCTGAACAACAAAATGATCCAATAAAAGCAGCCGGAATCGCTATGCAAATCATTGAACTCCAAAAGCAATGGAAAAGTATAAATTGACTGTAGTTGGAAGGAGGGGGACTCATGGCCGAAAATAAGCCTTCACAAACAAAAGAAAATAACAGTGAACTTACACTGGAACAAGCGAAAGATCAGTTGCTCGAGATGGGTAAGAAGCGCGGCGTACTGGCTTATGAAGAAGTTGCCGACCGCCTGTCGGGTTTTACGATTGAGTCGGAGCAGATGGACGAATTTTATGAGTACCTGACAGAGCAAGGTGTAGAAGTGATCGGAGACTCCGAAGAAGACCCTAAAATGCAGGAGATCGCCAAAGAGGAAGAGTTCGACCTGAACGACCTCAGTGTCCCGCTTGGAATCAAGATAAATGATCCTGTTCGCATGTATTTAAAGGAAATAGGGAGAGTGGATTTATTATCCGCGGCTGAAGAAATTGATCTGGCCACCCGAATCGAGAATGGCGATGAGGAAGCAAAAAAACGCCTTTCAGAGGCTAACTTGCGTCTGGTTGTCAGTATCGCCAAACGATATGTCGGACGTGGTATGCTGTTTCTTGATTTAATCCAGGAAGGAAACATGGGTTTAATTAAAGCTGTTGAGAAGTTCGACTATCGGAAAGGGTTTAAGTTCAGTACGTATGCGACATGGTGGATTCGCCAGGCTATTACACGGGCAATAGCGGACCAGGCACGTACAATCAGAATACCTGTCCATATGGTTGAAACGATCAACAAGCTGATTCGTGTCCAACGGCAATTATTGCAGGATCTTGGCAGGGAACCGACACCTGAAGAGATCGGCAAAGAAATGGAGCTCCCGCCTGATAAGGTCCGCGAAATATTAAAAATAGCACAGGAACCTGTTTCACTTGAAACGCCAATCGGTGAAGAAGACGATTCACACCTGGGTGATTTCATTGAAGATCAGGAAGCTGTATCACCGTCTGACCATGCGTCATACGAATTGTTAAAAGAACAATTGGAAGACGTACTGGATACACTCACCGACCGTGAGGAAAATGTATTGCGCCTGCGTTTTGGACTTGATGACGGCAGGACAAGAACACTGGAAGAAGTCGGCAAGGTATTTGGTGTAACCAGAGAAAGAATACGACAGATTGAAGCGAAAGCATTGCGGAAATTAAGGCACCCAAGCCGCAGCAAACGTTTGAAGGATTTTTTGGAGTAGCATATATCAGTCATTGAACACACTTTTCGTGTGCAATGGCTGCTATACATATATTTGGAATAGTATAGTCAATCATAAATGGGACATTACCAATGACTTATCCATTCAATCCTTAATATAACAGGTTTTATGTTTATCTTTTCTTAAATTGTCACATCTTTTTCCTTTCATCTTAAAAGGTTTTAAAGTAAAATAAATTTAAGTATGTTATTAATCCCAGTAAGAATGATACATAAGGAGGAAGTACGATGGGTAAAAACGCAGTCTTACCTTACGCTTTAATTGCCGGTATAGGGATACTATTAGTTATCGTCGTATCAGTTGTTGGTTTAAACCAGCAGGAAGCTATACAGGAAGAAGAAAGTGGCGGAGAACAGAGTGAACAGCAGGAAGGCCAGTCCGGTGGTGACAGCGGCGGCGAATCTTCTGGTGGCGGAGAAACAGCCGCTAATGGTGAAGAGGTCTTCCAGAATAACTGTGCCAGCTGCCATGGACAAGACTTATCGGGTGGCGCCGGACCTGCTCTGGACACCGTCGGAAGTAAGTATTCCAAGGATGAAATAAAGCAAATCATTAAAGATGGATTTCCGCCAAAAATGCCTGCGGGACTGGTTCAGGGCAAAGATGCCGACGCTGTAGCACAATGGCTTTCTGAGCAAAAGTAATATGAGATTATGAACAATGTTAGCGCAAAAGAGTAAGCTTACTGGATGGACAGCAGGCTTGCTCTTTTGTACTTTATAAAAAGGTATGAAGTAGATAAGGGGATCAGGATGAATAATAATCTAAGACTTTCAAACCGTCTGGAAAAAATAGCATCTTTTATAGCAGAAGGCACAACATTTGCGGATATCGGCTCAGACCATGCATATCTTCCCTGTTATGTGTGCCTCCATGACAGAAACGCACAAGCGATAGCGGGAGAAGTACGTAAAGGCCCATTCCAACGAGCTCAGAAAACTGTCAGCCATTTCGGCTTATCAAATCAAGTGGATGTGCGACTTGGGGACGGTTTGCAAGTTCTGCAGGATTGTGAAGTTGCATCCGTTATTATAGCTGGAATGGGCGGCTCTCTGATTAAAACCATTCTGGATGAGGGATCAGATCGACTTGGCAGTGTTGAGCAGATTATTGCCCAGCCAAATATCGATGAACAAAGTGTGCGTCAATGGCTCATCAGGCATGGTTTTACAATTGCGGATGAAACAATGGTTGAGGAAAACGGGTATATTTATGAAATAGTAATAGGTTCTAATCAAGGTGGCATACAGGAACTGACAGAAAAGCAATTGTTGTTTGGTCCATATTTACTGAAACAAAAACCGGAGCTTTTTTATCAAAAATGGAAACATGAACATGATAAACGGGCACGGACACTCGAACAGATGAAAAAGGCCAGTGTACCGGATGATAAAAAGATAACTGCGTTTACAAATGAGTTAACATGGATTGAGGAGGTCTTAAGTGATGACAACGGTTATGCGTAACTTGGATATTTTTAAGGCAATGGAATCGTGGGCACCCAAACATCTGGCTTATGACTGGGATAATGTAGGCCTACAGATCGGCTCTTTTCATAAGCCCGTCAAAAAGGTTATGGTGACGCTTGATGTACTGGAAGCAACAGTTGACGAAGCAATCGAAAATAAAGTGGATTTGATTATTGCACACCACCCATTATTGTTTAAGCCTATGAAGCAAGTGAATGTGGATACAGCAAAAGGGCGCATCATCCAAAAACTGCTGCAGCATGAGATTTCCGTCTACGCCGCCCATACAAATCTGGATGCAGCAAACAGCGGCGTAAGCGATATGTTGTGCGATCTGCTGGCTGTCCAGGATACGAAAGTACTTGAACAAAACCATATTGAAAAACTGGTTAAGCTCGCGGTATTTGTGCCGGAGACACACGCAGAACAAGTCCGGGATGCGATGAGTGAAAAAGGTGCAGGTCATATTGGTGACTATAGTCATTGCACATTTCAATCACCAGGCCAGGGTACATTTAAGCCGCTGGAAGGGACAGATCCATATATCGGCAGTAAAGGGGAAATGACGTTTGTTGATGAGGTCAAAATTGAAACAATATTGCCGGCTTCAAAACTGTCATCTGTACTGGAAACCATGATTGCGGCACACCCGTATGAAGAGGCCGCCTATGATATCTATCCTGTTGAAAACAGCGGTACTGCCTATGGTATCGGGCGCATTGGCACATTGGATCAAAAACTTACGCTTGAAGCTCTATGTGAACGAGTAAAAACAGCACTTAACGTGCCGGGTGTCCGGTTAACCGGTGATTTGGATAAAGAAGTCAGTAAAGTCGCTGTGTTAGGTGGCAGCGGTGAAAAATATATTAATAAAGCTAAACAAATGGGGGCAGACGTCTATATAACCGGTGACATGACGTTCCACACGGCTCAGGATGCGCAAATTATGGGATTGTCAGTCATTGACCCCGGCCACCATGTCGAAAAAGTGATGAAAGATTACACAAAATCATATCTTGAGGATTATTTTACAAGTGACGAATTGGAAATCAGTATATCCAAGACGAATACCGAACCGTTTCGATTTATTTGATGCATAAAATTCCAATTACGTTTATAATAAAGTGAAACTTCATTCAGTGGGGTGCTTTCCCCCACTGAATGTTAGTAGAACAGAATCGGGCATTTATGGGAAGTTAACCGTTGTTCCTCGGCGGTTTACTTACCATAGAGGCGGGATAAACAGCAGCACTCAATTTTGTATCAATTAAAGGAGTCCGCGACATGGATAATCAATTTAACACGTTTTCGTTTCGCCCCGTTATGGCGGATGTTATAGAACAATTAAATTTTTATGAACCAACAGCCATTCAGCAGCAGGTTATCCCAGCTGTATTAGAAGGGACAAGTGTTATCGGGCAATCAGTGACAGGCTCCGGCAAAACGCATGCCTACCTTTTACCATTATTGAACGGGATTAACACAGAAAAACAAGAAATCCAATTTGTGATGACAGCCCCGACACGGGAACTGGCCATGCAAATTTACGAAGAGGTCAGAAAAATTATTGATTACGCCGGCATGCGCGGAAGATGGAATGCTAAATTGCTTGTCGGCGGTACCGATAAACAAAAGTCGATGGAAAAATTAAAAAGGCCGCCGCATATCATTGTTGGAACTCCCGGGAGGATTCTGGATTTGATAAAGGAAGAGGCTATTTCCATTTTCTCTGCATCCGCTTTTGTTATCGATGAAGCCGATCTTATGCTTGATTTAGGTTTTATCCATGATGTCGACCAGTTGCTTGTCCGATCAAAAGAGGGCATACAAATTCTTGCTTTTTCTGCAACAATTCCGCAGCAGCTGGAGCAATTTTACCGAAAGTACCTTGAGAATCCGCTGCATGTAAAAATTAATGATAAATTATCACCCGAGACATTGGAACATCGACTAATTCCATACAAACACCGGGAAGCATCCGATATTATCCTGGATATATCCAAAGCAATACAGCCTTATTTAGCCATCATTTTTGCAAACGGGAAAGAGGCTGTCGACACATTAGCTGCTTCACTGCAGCAAAAAGGTCTTGACGTTGGCATTATTCATGGCGGTTTGTCTCCAAGGGAGCGAAAAAGGATGATGAAGGATATTCAAAACCTCCGTTATCAATATATTGTCGCTACTGATCTCGCTTCACGTGGAATCGACATTAAAGGAGTCAGCCATGTCATTAACGCCCATCTCCCGAAAGAGGAAGATTTTTATATCCACCGTTCAGGCCGAACAGCACGGGCCGGGATGGAAGGAACAGTTATCAGTTTGTACCGAGATCGGGATATAAAGCTGATTGAAAAATTGCAGCAAAAAGGAATGACTTTTACATTTTGGGATGTAAAAAATGGTGAATGGAAAGAATCCAAATCATGGAATGAGCGGAATCGCCGCAAAAAAACCATTGATAATATTGATTCCGAAGCATGGAAAAAAGTTAAAAAAACCAAAACTGTGAAACCTGGATATAAGAAAAAAATGAAAAAACAACAAGAAGAGATCAAGAAACAAATGAAACGAAAGTCGAACAGGAAACGATAATAATTTTTGGGGTGAGGATATGTTAAAAATAGGGTCACATGTATCGATGAGCGGAAAGAAAATGTTGAAATGGTCCAGTGAACAAGCTGTTTCATATGGGGCCAACGTATTCATGATTTATACCGGAGCACCACAGAACACAAAACGTAAACCTGTAGAAGAGTTAAACATTGAAGCCGGAAGAGAACATATGAATGAAAATGGCATCATTGATGTCGTGGTTCATGCACCGTACATTATTAATATCGGCAATACTACAAAACCCGAAACATTCGAATTGGGTGTTGATTTTCTGCGGAACGAAATTGATCGGACGTCTGCCATTGGTGCAAAACAAATAGTACTGCATCCGGGCTCGCACGTTGGAGCCGGAGCCGATAAAGGAATTGATAAAATTATTAAAGGCTTGAACGAGGTGCTTGATAAAAATAAAGATGTTCAAATTGCACTGGAGACAATGGCGGGGAAAGGATCTGAGATTGGGCGGACCTTCGACGAACTGGCCCAAATTATCGATGGCGTTGCTCATAATGAAAAATTGTCAATCTGTCTCGATACCTGTCATATCCATGACGGCGGTTATGATATTGTGAATGACTTTGACGGGGTTTTGAATGAGTTCGACAAAATTATTGGAATTGACCGCTTGAAAGTTGTTCATGTCAATGACAGTAAAAATGAACAAGGCGCTCACAAAGACCGTCATGAAAACATCGGCTTTGGCTATATTGGTTTCGACGCACTTCATTATGTTATTAAACATCCCCAGCTGGAGGGATTGCCGAAAATTTTAGAAACACCTTTCGTAGGGGAGGATAAGAAAAATAAAAAGCCGCCGTATAAATTTGAGATTGACATGATTAAAAACGGTAAATTTGAAGAAGATTTAAAAGAAAAAATTATGAATCAGTAGCAAAGAAGGAATGACGTTATCAGATCAGGCGTCATTCCTTTTCACGTAATCGATTGTGCTGTTTTGAGTCAATTTTTTACTTAAGAAAGCATAGTCTGCACCGCCGCATCTTGCAAAGCGGCAAACCGTCCGCAACGGACTCAAGACTCATAAACCACCTATTTAAAAAACCCTTCCAAGCCATATGACTTAATTATTCCCTGAAATAAAGTTTGGGCTTTATTGGCAGTCTGTTTGTCGGTTATGCGTGCAAGCTCTTTAAACATTCTGGCACGATATGTGGGGTCAAATGGATCAATTGGATGTTGTTTTAAATAGGCTGTAATATCCTCTGCTTGTTTTCTGCTAATGGAAAAATTATATTGTTTTGCGTAATCCAGCAGTTCATCAGATGAAAGCTGCTTCAGTTTTTTTGTGATCAGTTGTTTCATGAATGTTGACATAAATCTGCTCCTTAAATGATAATTTTGATTTATTATATGTTTGAAACCGGAAAATATATCTTGTACTTGAAAAGGATATTCCATGAAATACCAGCTGTATAATTGTCATCCATCCATAAACTATAAATGCACCTCGTTTCAGGAAAGAGAGGTCTTGTTGATGGATGAAAATAATCGTCGTCTGAACAGTTCAGAAAACGGACCGAAGCTGGAAGAACAGCCGGATACTGATGACATGGTAGCCACTAACTTTGATGGTGACCAGCCACGTGTGGAAGACACCCAAAGCCGTCGGGATGAGGAATTCGCCTCTGAGATGACTGCTGATGACATTGAAGAGCCAGTTGATTCAGATGAAGATGGCACGGAAGTAAACAGTGCTTTTGGATGGATTGCCCTGGCGTTATCCATTATTTCATATTTCATCATGCCAATTATTCTTGGTGGTGCAGGGATCATAATGGGATTTGTATCAAGGAACCGGGGTGCAGATACACTGGGAAACACAGCAATTATTGCAGGTGCAATATCCATCCTCATCACATTGTTTGTGCTTCCATATGTATGACGGAAAAGGGCTGAATATTTTCAGCCCTTTTTCCTTTAATACGAAGGAAAATAATAGTATTTCCCTGGTTCGATGTGCAGTGTTTCCACATTGGGATTTAACGCTTTGAAATCGGCCTGAATTTGCGAAATATCCAATTGCTTATCATTCTGATGATCCAATTCTTCCACAATGCTTAAAACAGTATCACCCTTATTCACTTTTACTTTTGTGGCGGTTAACGATTCCTGTACGATCGTATTGTTGTCATAATGTATCTCCGGCTTGTTGTTCAATGGCGTCCCAACCGTTAAATCCTTATGGATGCTGACTATAAACAGGATTATAAAAACATATATAAGCATTCTTTTTATTGAATTCATACTTTTTTGCCCCTTAAAATGAAACTATAGTCACGCTCAACCGTATAATAGATGAGGAAATGGGGGGGAGATGATAATGGCTGTTTTTTCAATGGACTGGACCGGTTTTATTTTGACAGGTTTTGCAACATTATTTCTGATTGGTGAACTGCTTGTAAACATGCGCGGAATATTTGGTTTGCTTGGAATGGGGTTCATTGTGGTCTATTTTGCAGTTTACCTTGAAACAGGCTCCTTTATCTTTATGCTTATT
The DNA here is from genome assembly GCF_035301675.1 of Lentibacillus sp. Classification (NCBI taxonomy): domain Bacteria; kingdom Bacillati; phylum Bacillota; class Bacilli; order Caryophanales; family Bacillaceae; genus Lentibacillus; species Lentibacillus sp. Next base: position 77,505 of record NZ_DATGTT010000010.1, read on the forward strand.
ATTTATCTTGTTGGAATATTACTTATAATGATTGACGGCAAGATCATTAATGACGGGACACTTGCGACGATTGGTCTTGCTTGTATGCTGCTGGCAGTTGCCTTGGCGGCGCCAAATCTGTTTGCCGGTATGTATGCAATCATCGGAGTTCTTATTGGCGGGTTTTCTTCATTGCTCTTTTTAAAAGCATTTAAACGAAGGGAAATGTGGTCCAAAATTACACTGAAGGATCAATTGACAAAAGAAAAAGGCTACAATTCCATGAATCAGGAATATGAGAAATTACTCGAAAAACCGGGAATTACATTAAGCGATATGCGTCCAGTCGGAACCATTCGAATAAATAATAAAAATTACAGCGCAGTCTCAAATGGAGAGTGGATTCCCAAAGATAGTGACATTAAAGTCGTTCATGTTGATGGAACAAAAATATTGGTGGAAAAATATAGTGATGAGTAAGGTTATACCCATGAATCGTAATGATTCATGGGTATTTTGTGGAATGAAACTTCCAGAGTCAGGGTATCTAATAAAACAAGGGCAAGATAAGATTGTAAATTTAATGTTAAGTTTTCTATATATCCTTTACAAAACATTAATCATGCTTTAATAATGGAAAAGGTATGCGACAAATTTCAGCATGGTTCGAAGGGTGGAATATTTTTGGATATCGATGTGCAGACACTGATATTTGAATTTGTCGGCGGTCTTGGTATTTTCCTTTTGGGTATTAAGTATATGGGAGAAGGGTTGCAAAGATCCGCCGGCGACAGACTCAGTGACATATTGGACAAGACTACCAGCAATCCATTTCTGGGGGTTTTGTCAGGTATTGTAGTAACGATTTTAATTCAAAGCAGTTCCGGGACAACCGTGTTAACGGTTGGTTTGGTTAACGCCGGATTCATGACGGTCAGACAAGCGATTGGTGTCATTATGGGGGCCAACGTCGGCACAACCGTCACGGCATTTATCATAGGTATTGATCTGGAAGCATATGCACTTCCGATTATAGCCCTCGGTTGCCTTCTGCTCTTTTTCTTTAAAAACCAAAAAGTTCAAAATGTTGGGCAGGCAATTTTTGGTTTTGGTGCACTATTTTTAGGACTTAGGTTTATGGGAGAGGCAATGGCACCGCTTGAAGGTGTACAGGCATTTCAGGATTTAACGCTGAGTATGAGTGAAAACCCTATTTTGGGTGTTGTGATTGGCACATTATTTACAATCATAGTTCAGAGTTCAAGTGCTACAATCGGTATATTACAGGGATTATTTTCTGAAGGTGCGATTGATTTGATGGCTGCTTTACCAGTATTGTTCGGTGACAATATCGGGACAACCGTTACAGCATTGCTGGCATCGATTGGCACAACGATAGCGGCAAGACGTGCAGCTTTGGTCCATGTGACGTTTAACTTGATGGGGACGACGATAGGGTTAATATTGCTGGCATTTTTCACTCAATATGTTATTTACTTGCAGGAAACCTTAAATCTGAACCCGGAAATGACCATCGCATTTGCTCACGGAAGTTTTAACCTTGCGAACTTAATCATCCAGTTTCCGTTTATCGGGGCTCTTGCATGGATGGTAACGAAAATTATCCCTGGTGATGACGCGGTAATTGAATATAAACCAAAACATTTGGATCCGATTTTTATTCAGCAATCCTCTACCTTGGCACTCGATCAGGCAAAAGCGGAAATCATTCGCATGGGTGAATATGCTTCTAAAGGACTTGAAGAAACAAATTTGTATTTAACGACGCAAAGTCAGAAGCACTCGGAAATGGCTTTGCAAGTAGAAGGTGCCCTGAACAATCTTGATCGAAAAATCACGGATTATTTAGTCGAACTTTCCGGTGAATCGATGACTGAGCTGGAGGGTGCCAAGCATACGGTGCTAATGGACTCTGTCCGCGATATTGAACGGATAGGCGACCATTTTGAAAATATCATTGAATTGATTGATTATAAAATTTCCAATAAAGTTAATATGACTGAACAGGCTCAGGAAGATTTGAATAATATGTTTGACTTGACAATTCTTACTGTAAAGCAGGCAATTAATGCACTTGACAATATGGATCGTGAAGAAGCATTGGCAGTAGTGCAAAAAGAGGATCAAATTGACAGGCTGGAACGCAACTACCGTAAAAAGCATATTATTCGGATGAATGAAGGTCTCTGTTCCGGATCAGCTGGAATTGTTTTTGTAGATATTATCAGTAATCTCGAGCGAATAGGTGACCATGCTTCGAACATCGCTGATGATGTTTTAGGCGAATAGCGAGCTGAACCGTGACAGGTGTTTTTGGGCAGTTAGCCTAGTGTTCGCAGCGAAGTATTGTCTATTATAAATGGGATAAAGAGGTGCAAAGCGCCTCTTTTTATTGCTGTTTAAAATTTCCTCTGTTTTTGGTATATGTCATAATATAGTTAATGGACTATTTTTGTTGAAAACAACTTATGAACATGCTATAGTATTCATTGTCGTTCGAATTTTTCGTTGCCAGATACCCGTAAATTCATGCGGATAAGTTATTGACAGATTCTGTCGTACGTGGTAAATTATATTTCGTTGCCGGCTAATAAAGCAGTTTTGAGAGAAGCTTCGTGCAATGAAAAAACTTGCAGCACGACGAGCATAAAACATATGATTATAACACCTTGATATTCATTTCAGATTATTCCACAGTAGCTGACCGCAGGCGCCATTGAATAAGCTGCTATGTGCAGGTCTGCGAGGAGTGCAGCATCATCGAATAATCTTGGCAGCACGACGAGCATAAAACATATGATTATAACACCTTGATATTCATTTCAGATTATTCCACAGTAGCTCAGTGGTAGAGCAATCGGCTGTTAACCGATCGGTCGCAGGTTCGAATCCTGCCTGTGGAGCCACGTGGCGGCGTAGCTCAGCTGGCGAGAGCGTACGGTTCATACCCGTGAGGTCGTGGGTTCGATC
>NZ_DATGTT010000011.1:0-95304 GCF_035301675.1 Lentibacillus sp.
GAACCGCAGGAGATAAAGGAAACACGGCGACCATAGGGAGCCGCTGTTGACTTATCGGACGGAGGTGAAGGAAGTCACGCTAGTCGCTGGGCGCTGGAGCCGGACGTGGCAATTTTTGATAAAGCATTCGTAGAGCCAAAAGTTTATACTTTCCTATACAATAAAAAACTGTTGCCTTATGAGAGCAACAGCTTTACGTGCCTGTTTCGATTATCCTGTAAAATGTATTGGCTAAGAACGCAAACTCTTCCATTGTCAGGGATTCGGCGCGCCTTTTCTCATCTATCCTTGCCTGCTTCAGGCCATCTGATATCGTCTGGTTATCAGCTGAGGCTTTAAAGTGTCTGATAAGATTATTCCGCAATGTTTTCCGCCGTTGTGCAAAACACGCCTGAACGATATCGAAAAAAAAGTCTTCATCGATGACTTGTACCGGAGGGCTTTCTCTTCTGGTCAGTTTTAAAACACTTGAGTCAACATTTGGCGGTGGCATAAAGACACGTTTGGGCACGTTCATGATGACTTCTGCCCGGGTATAATACTGTACAGCAATGGACAATGATCCGTATCTTTTGCTATTCGGCCCTGCCGCCATCCGTTCCGCCACTTCTTTTTGAATCATAACCGTAAAACTCGTTACCGGCAAATCATCATGCAACAGTTTCATCAGAATGGGCGTCGTTATGTAATACGGAAGGTTGGCGACCAAATGAATTGGCTGACCAGGTTTAAAGCAGGATTTCACCATATCAGAAACATCTGCTTCCAAAATATCCTGATGAATGATTTGTATATTATCATATGGCGTCAGCGTCTCTTTCAGAATGGAAAGGAGGCGCTGGTCAATTTCATAGGCTGTTACCTTATCAGCGTGAACCGCCAATTGTTCTGTGAGAGCACCGATGCCCGGTCCAATTTCTACGGCGCCAGTCTGCTTGTCAATACCTGCTTTTTGGATAATGTTATTCAGGATATTGGCATCGATAATAAAATTTTGTCCTAAACTTTTTTTAAAGGAAAATCCGTGTGCGTCAAGTATCTCCTTCGTCCGCTTTGGTGTTGCAATCCATTTAGTCGTCATTGTTTTCCTCCTGGATTACCTGATTCATGGCCATATCAAATTGCTCTTTTGTTATCTGGAACATGGTGAGCCGTTTGAGAAGCTGTTTTCCGTTGGTATGCCCGATCCGAAGCAATTCACCAAGGCGATCCCGTCTTGCAGCTGCCTTCGAACCGCCGATAAGGCCTGCCGAAATCAGGTCTTCCCTCGAAATGCCGGAGTCCTCTTTTTCAAATATGGAATAAACGCCCTGAAGCGCCTCCCGGATTGCTTCAGCCGATGCATGTTCAATCCCGAGACTTTTATTATGCGGATGTTTTGCACGGGCGGCTTCACGGGGAAGGAAAGCGTGCCTGCAACCCGGTACAGCCTGATCGACAATATGACGGATCCGGTGTCCCGGGTAATCCGGATCCGTAAATATAATGACACCACGCTTAGCTTGTGCGTGCCTGATCTGATTTATCACATTATTATTGACTGCGGATCCGTTTGTCTCAATTGTATCAGCCTCCACCGCCTGTTGAATTTTAGACGTATCATCGCGTCCTTCCACAACAATTATTTCCTTTATCTTCACGTATATTCCTCTTCCCATATAACTATTCAGACATTTGCTGGCAGTTCATCCCGAAACTGAACCTCGTTGTTTACCCGTTCATTTTGGATGAGGAACTGATGCGGGATACAATAATGCTCCTGCCACCATCCTGTGACAGGAGCATTATATCATATCTTAATCAAGAATTTTGACTGTAACCGATTTCCGCCCAAAACTAAGTGCGTCTGCCCGAGTTGGCACATGCAAATCGATGCGTTTTCCGCCAATGTTTCCGCCGGTATCGCCGGCAATTGCAGTGCCATATCCTTCTACATGTACCTTGCTTCCCAGCGGAATGACACTTGGATCAACGGCAACAACCTTCTTTTTAGGGTTGTTATTTAAATCAATCCCGGTGGTCGTAATACCTGAGCATCCGGAGCAATCTGCTGAATAAGCTGTCGCCGTCATCTGCAGTACTTTACTACTGCTGTTATTATTACTGCTTGATTTGCTGTTATTGTCATTATTGCCGCTTTCTGAGCTGTTTTTAGTGCTGTTGCTGCTTTCTGAAGACAGTGTTGTCAAATTCTGTTCCGGCTTTTTTTCTTTCGTGCCAAGTGCTACAATGCGCTTTTCACTTTCTTGTTTAACTTCTTTATTAACCAGTTCTTTGTTGACTTTTTTCCCATTCTCTTTAGTTATTTCGAATGTTTTGACCAGGGTGCCTTCATGCCCTTCAGCAATGACTTTCTTTTTCCCCTTCTCCAGGTTATTATCTTTGCGTTCTTCAACCTTATAGTCAATGGTTTCTTTTACTTCATCTGTTACTTTTTTAACACGTGTAATGGTGATGGGATTGTTTTCTTTGATTTTTTTATCCTTGGCCGGCTTTAATTTGTCTGAATCATCAAGGGTTATCTTATTTTCCTTCAGAAGCTCTCCGACTGTTCCCCCGGCAGTCCAGACTTTTTGCTTGTCACCGCCGTCATTTATGGTTACCTGAAAAGCCCTGTCAATCGAATAGAGCATACCGTCCCTGATGGCAGCTGTTTTATTATGTGATGTTTCATCATGCTTTGAGACGCTGATTTCCGTTTCATCGAGAAATTCATTTATCGTGTCTTCAACCGTATAGTAATCCTTTTCTTTCCCATCAGCCGCAACGGTAATCTTATTTGCTGTTTCGTATGTAATCGTCATGCCGTCTTCAATCTCAGCATCTGTATTATGTGATAATGCGTCATGTTCTTCGTAAGCGATGCCTGCTTCATCCAGTAATTCGTTAACAGTATCTGCGTGTGTCTTAAGGGTCCGTTCTTCCCCATTATCAACGATGGCTACTTCTGCTTTGGTTGTCTCAACAATGACAAATGCTGAAAATGCAATTAGGGCTAACACTCCAACCACAGAAAGAATCCATTGCCATTTTCTTTTCGGCAAAAGATTTGAAAAGATTTTCATCTTATTTCTGCCTCCTTCCATCGCGATTTTGATTATATAGACAGTACTATGTAATTACAACGAAAATTCGTTTACGGTTCATTTACAATTGAATTACAAAAAATAACCATTGTATAACATGGCCTTTTAACCATTGGTATGAGCGGTTTTATATAATAAAAAATGAGACCGGCAAGTTGGCCTGGCCTCATCAGAAATCTCGCTTTATTACAAGAAGTTTACGACAGTTTTCATGGTTATTCGTTGATATTGAAGAAATTAAAAGCATTTTTTGTCGTTATGTTACTGAGCTCCTCGAATGGCATATCCCGAAGTTCAGCAATTTTCTCAGCAACCAATTTAACGTATGATGGCTCGTTTCTCTTACCCCGATATGGATGGGGAGCTAAAAATGGGGCGTCCGTTTCAACCAGCAGCCGGTCAAGCGGAACTTCAACCGCCACATCTTTAGGCAGGGTAGCGTTTTTGAACGTCACCGGCCCCCCGAGTGAAATGTAAAAATTCATATCAAGAAACGCCTGCACGTATTCGGCAGAATCATTATAACAATGCATAATACCACCGACTTCACCGGCATTTTCTTCCTGAAGCAGCTCCATAATATCTTCAGTTGCTTCGCGATTATGGATGATAATCGGCATATTGACTTTCTTAGCCAGGGCAATCTGCTTACGGAAAACCTCTTTCTGCACATCTTCTGGTGACTTGTCCCAATGATAATCCAGGCCCATTTCGCCGATCGCCACCACCTTTGGATGACTTGAAAGCTCCTCAATCCAGGCCAGATCCTCATGGGTCATATCTACCGCATCAACCGGGTGCCACCCGACTGCCGCATATATGGTTTCATATTGCTCTGCAATTTCAATTGCAAGCGGAATCGTCTGACGATCGAACCCGACAACAACCATGTACCTTACCCCAGCATCAAATGCACGCTGGATTGTTTCTTCCTGATCTTCAAAAAACTGGTCCGCATTCAAATGGACATGCGTATCAAATAACATAGCACCACTCCTTCGTCCCGCATATAATGGACAGTAACCCGCCAAAGTACGGAGGTAACTGTCCCTAAATATCCGATTTTGTTCAACTTTAAAACCGTTCCACTGAATGAAGTTTCACTTGACCACAGGAAAAGGTCAAACTCGGCTGAGCTGACCTTTTCCCCATTTTTATATCATTATTTTACAATTGAACCATTTGGCAACGATTGTTCAACAGAGGTCAGAATAACTTGCCCGGTATCATCTTCACCGCAAAGAATCATTCCTTCAGATTTCTCTCCGCGGAGTTTGACAGGTTTCAGGTTTGTCACGCAGATGACTTTTTTGCCGATCAGATCTTCCGGATTATAATACTCGGCTATACCTGATACGACCTGCCTTTTATCTGTACCGGCATCCAGCTGAAGCTTCAGTAATTTATTCGTCTTTTTCACCGGTTCGGCTTTCAGGACTTCTGCCACACGCAAATCCAGTTTCATAAAGTCATCAATCGCAATTTCCTCTTTTTGTTCCGGAACTTGACTTTCTGATTTATTCTCTTCCTGTACCGGTTTTTGCATCATCGCCTTAATAGTTTCAACTTCTTTGTCCACGTCAAGACGTGGAAAGATAGGATTGCCCTTCTGTACGGATGTTCCCGCTTTGATTTGGCCATTTCCATACACATTGTCCCAATCATTCAGCGTATCAGTGTCCAGCCCGAGCTGACGAAAAATTTCTTTTGGTGCTTCGGTCAAAAATGGCTGCAGCATAATCGCAATTTTGCGCAATGATTCAGCAAGATGAGCCATTACATTGCCGAGACGCTCTTTGTTTGTATCATCTTTTGCCAGGATCCATGGTTCTGTTTCGTCAATATATTTATTGGTGCGGCTGATCAGCTGCCACAGTGAAGAAAGAGCGACCGAAAACTGCATATTTTCCAGCGCGTTTTCAAGCTTGTCGATTGTTTCTGTTTGCAGTTCTTCCAGTGATTGTTCAATATCTGTTTCAGATGCAATATATGCCGGCATTTGGCCGTCAAAGTATTTCTTAATCATTGCAATGGTACGGTTTAGCAGATTGCCAAGGTCATTGGCCAGATCGTAATTTGTCCGTTCAACAAAACCTTCAGGCGTGAACACACCGTCAGAACCGAATGGCACTTCACGCAGCAGATAATAGCGCAGTGCATCAAGCCCATACCGGTCAGTCAACTGAATCGGGTCGACGACATTTCCTTTTGACTTGGACATTTTGCCGTCTTTCATCAATATCCAGCCGTGGGAAAACACTTTCTTCGGCAGCGGCAGACCCAATGCCATCAGCATAATCGGCCAATAAATTGTATGGAAACGGACGATTTCCTTGCTCATCAGATGCACGTCTGCGGGCCAGAATCTCTGATACAATGAATCATCATCCGTGCCATATCCCAGCGCTGTAATATAATTGGTCAAGGCATCAATCCAAACATAAATAACATGCTTCGGGTCTCCCGGAACTTTAATTCCCCAGTCAAATGTCGTCCGTGATACCGCAAGATCCCCCAGGCCAGGTTTAATGAAATTGTTCAGCATTTCATTTTTGCGGTTTTCCGGCTGAATGAATTCAGGATTGTCCTCATAAAACTTCAGCAGCCGGTCGACATACTTGCTCATTTTAAAGAAATACGATTCTTCTTTCACTTTTTCAACAGGATTGCCGCAATCCGGACAGTGCCCGTCGTCCAATTGACGTTCCGTGAAAAACGATTCGCATGATGTACAATACCAGCCTTCATATTCATCAAGGTATATATCACCCTGTTTCACAAGCTGGTCAAAGATTTGGGCCACCACTTTTTTATGACGTTCCTCCGTTGTCCGGATAAAATCATCATTCGTAATCTTTAACTTTTTCCATAGACTTTGGATACCACTGACAATATCATCGACATATTCCTGTGGCTCCATATCCTTTTCCTGCGCTTTACGCTGGATTTTCTGACCATGTTCATCCGTTCCGGTCAGGTACATGACATCGTATCCGCGCAGCCTTTTATAACGTGCCATGGCATCACCGGCAACTGTGGAATAGGCATGTCCTATGTGCAAATTGCCGCTCGGATAATAGATTGGTGTTGTTATATAAAATGTATTCTTAGTGTTTGGCATGGGCTTACCTCCTCCATCGTTATTTCTATTGTAGCCATTTTTAATCCGTTTGCCAATATTGTTTGGCGGGTAACCAACCATTATATGCGGGATAAAGGTCTATCTACAATCATATCAGAGTGATTTTCTCGATAAACGTCATTTTAACAAAAAACATACGAGTTGTTTAGTTAATTAAATTTTCTTATTTATTTTTATCTTAAGCTCTATATTTATTGACACTTTTTATAATGACTGGTACTATATTCCATAAGTAATTGTCGAAACATGCCGAAAAATTTTAGAATGGCGACAGTAAAAAAGCGATTAGAGGGGAGATATGGAGAACATGAAATCTACCGGAATTGTTCGGAGAGTTGATGAACTCGGCCGCGTAGTCCTTCCGATTGAATTGCGCCGTACGCTTGACATCAACGAGAAAGATGCCCTGGAGATTTATATTGATGATGATAAAGTTATATTGCGAAAACACACACCGAATATGACGTGTCAAATTACCGGGGAGACATCTGATGATAATTTCTCATTAGCAAATGGTAAGCTCGTTCTTAGTCCTGAAGGAGCGGAACAGCTTATTGGAGAACTTCAATCACGATTAGACAAATAACCTAAATTTCTGTATAAAAACATCTGCATGTAAGAAAAACGGCTGACGCATTGGTTTTCCAACGTCAGCCGTTTTTTGAGAGCTGTCTGGATTACCTGGCTAGCCAGGTAAAATAGAAATATCCTACTGATCCACATGATATGTTTGATAGACTTCACGCTTTGGCATGTTTCGGTCAGATGCTGTGCGTTTGATGGCGTCTTTACTGGAGAGATCCGCTTCGTTGATATAATGGGAAACATGCTCAACGACTGAAAGACTGCTCCACCACAGTTTATCCTTCTGTACCGATTCACTGGACGTTCCTTCAACCACCAGACAAAATTCACCTTTCAATTCCGTTTTCTCAGCCCAATCAATCAGCTCTGCAGCGTTGCCGCGTATATATTCTTCAAATTTCTTCGTCAGTTCCCTGGCAACCGAGATCTGCCGGTCGCCAAGATGGGAATGCAGCATTTTTAACGTGTCTTTTATCCGGTAAGGGGATTCATACAGCAAAAGCGTACCACTGACCAGTTTTAATCGCTCCAGTTCTGCCTCTTTATCCCTTTTTTTGCGCGGCAGGAACCCATAAAATAAAAACTCATCCGCAGGCAGGCCTGACCCGACCAATGCACATAAGGCAGCATTTGCGCCGGGCAGAACAACAACCGGGTAATCGGCTTCAATCGCTGCCTGCACCAGTTCATAACCCGGATCTGATATGCCGGGCATGCCCGCATCACTGACGATGGCAATTGATTCACCATTTTCAAGTCGCTCCAGCAACTGTTCGCCGCGTGTTTCCTTATTATGTTCATGATAACTGATAAGTTGGGTGGTGATGTCAAAATGATTCAGCAGCTTTTTAGTGTTCCGTGTATCCTCGGCAGCAATGACGGAAACTTTCATTAGTGTCTTCAGTGCGCGAAACGTAATATCTTCCAGGTTCCCAATCGGCGTCGGAACGACATAAACCGTATTTAGCTCCTGTCCACTAAAGCTCTTTTGAATTTTCATATTTCATCACTTCTTTCAGCTTATCCCGGATTAACTGGGCTTTCCCTTTCCGTGTCAGCTGTTTAATCTCATGTTCCCTGCGCATGGCTTCCTCTTTTGTCTCGAATTTCTCTACAAAAACCACTTGAAATGGCCCGCGGCCGCGTGTATATTTGGCACCCTTTCCTTCCTCGTGCATTTGAACACGATGTTCCAGATCATTTGTATACCCGGTATAAAGCGTGTCATCAGCACATTTTAAAATATAAACGATATGTTCATTGTTTTCCATAAATAATTCCCTCTGCTTCCGTTGTATAAGTATTATCATTGTTATAAATATATAAAGGCGGCAAAATCTTTAAATCAGCGCTTCCATCCCGGCGGCCTTCAATCAGAATCATATTAGCATCCCGCCCGCGTTTGGGGTAGACAAACTGAAGCCGTTTGGGCTCAATTTTATATTGCCGGAATAACGTGATAATATCCACCAGCCTTCCCGGACGGTGCACCATGGCAACTTTTCCGCCCGGTCGCACATGCAGTTTGCTTGCTTTGACGACGTCTTCCAGTGTGCTGTACACTTCATGGCGTGCAATCGTTAAATGATCATTTCGATTATGTTCTGTTCTGGCGGGTGTCGGAAAATATGGCGGATTGCAGGTAACCACATCAAACCTGCTGTGCCCAAGCATATTTTTCATTTGCTTTAAATCACCGCGTATCATCGTCAGCCGATCAATCAGCCCATTCAGTTCCACGCTCCGCTTTGCCATGTCAAAAAGCCGCTCCTGTATTTCTACCCCTATGATCGATGCATTTGTTCGGCGAGATAACAATAATGGCACCACACCATTACCGGTGCATAAATCAAGAATATGGCCTTTTTTGATCGGCACATAAGCAAAATGAGCCAGCAATACAGCATCAAGAGAAAACGAAAACACCTCAGAACTCTGGATAATATGCATATTGTCCTCTGACAGCAAATAGTCAAGCCGTTCATCATCAAATAATTGTACCATGTCACCCTTCCGTTCTTTCCGCGATATAAAAACTGCCTCTACCGGATAGAGACAGTTCTATAATACGCTATTTTGTTTTACTAAGAAACTGAAGACAAAATAAGCAATCTTCCTCTTGCCGTGGCGTGCCAAAATGGACATTGCAAATATGAAATCCTTCTTCATAGAGCCGCGCCAGGTTATCATAACCTTCTCCGGGTATATTGCTGGAATCACTCACAACTTTATTTTTCTTAAAATCATCATCTGTTTGCTCCAAACGGTCGCGCAAATGGTGATTTTCCATTTCCAGGCGATGCTTTTCCTCTAAAAGATTGCTTAGTTTGCCCTTTAAATCACCAAGCTGTTCATATAATTCTCCGATCTGGGTCTCCATATCAGACACCTGATCGAAAATTTGCCGCTGTGACACGCTTATTCACCCCACTATTCTGTGGCTTGCGCTGTAATAATGCCCTCATCAATCATTTCATTTAAAGTATATTCGATAACACGTTCATTTTCAGGTAGTTCAACATGAATAACGCGTTCCAAAATATTTAAACCAACGACTTTTCCTTCACCATATGGCGTATTGACCATCTCGCCGATATCAGGCATTTCGCGTTTTGCCGTTTCATAGTCGTCGTTTTCATATTTAAGGCAGCACATCAGTCTGCCGCACAATCCGGAGATTTTTGCAGGGTTCAAGGAAAGGTTCTGATCCTTGGCCATTTTAATTGAAACCGGTTCAAAATCCCCGAGGAATGTTGAGCAGCAAAGCAGTCTGCCGCATGGCCCGATTCCGCCTAACATTTTGGCTTCATCACGCACACCAATCTGTCTAAGTTCAATCCGTGTTTTGAAGGTTGCCGCCAGATCTTTTACCAGGTTGCGGAAATCGACCCGGCCATCCGCCGTAAAATAAAAAATGATTTTGTTGCGGTCAAATGTATATTCAACGTCCACCAGATTCATATCCAACTGGTGTTCCTTAATTTTTTGAGTGCCTGATTCCAGCGCTTGATCAGCAAGTTCATGATTTTCAACGACGGTTAATTTGTCTTTTTCCTCTGCCACACGAATAACTTTCTTAAGCGGGAGCACAACATCCTCTTCATCAACTTGTTTACTCGTAATGACTGCTTTTCCAAATTCTATTCCGCGAACCGTTTCAACAACAACATATTGATCAGTCTCTACATCATTGTTCCCCGGATCAAAATAATATATTTTACCCGCCTTCTTAAAACGGACACCTATAACCTCTATCATTCAATCACCCCTGTATTTGAATGGTGAGCTGCTCCATCACAAGTGTCGGTTGGACATTTTGCTTGAGTTTCCGTTTTGCATTAAGCAGATTATTTAATATCTCCAGCAATTTTTCCTGTGAGAAGAACATCACCAGATTATCGATTTTCGAATCATCCTTGGAAAAAACGGTCATGTCATCTTCTTTGCCGATATGGTAATATAGTATATCTTTAAATGCTAAGAGCAGCAAATCGAATCCCTGTTCCTGCTGCGAGCGTTCCTTGAAATGCGGCACCCATTGCTGGTGGATAAATAAAAAAGCATCATTTGTATGTGTTGCAAACATTTCTATCAATTGTATCATTAATTTTCGTGCCTGCGCAAACCACTCATCCTCGCTCCAAGAGATGGCCTCATCCAGGTTATTGGTTAACGTGCTAAGTAAGACAGCCGTCCGCCGGTTAATCCCATGATCGATTAACTGCTGCTGAAAAGCCTGCGGATTGAGAGGCTTCAAATCAATCGTCTGGCAGCGGGACCGAATGGTCGGAATGATTGACGAACTGTTTTCGGTCATCAGAATTGCTGTCGTCTTTTTGGATGGTTCCTCCAAAAATTTTAAAATACGATTGGATGCATTCGTTGTCAGCGTGTCAGCACCTTTGACGACATACACCTTTTGATCGGTTTCGAGGCCTGAATAAATGAACTCCTTTTGAAGATGTTCGATCTGCTCTTTCTTGATGGACTGTTCATCCGGCTCGATCCAATGCATATCGGGATGGTTGCCGGAGTCAATACGCTTGCATGCGTTGCACTCCTGGCAAGGTTCAGCGTCGGACCGGTTTGTGCAAAAAAGCGTTTTTGCCAGTAATGTGGCAATAGCCTCTTTACCCGTTCCGCGTTCTCCCTGAAGCAAGTAGGCATGGGAGATGCGGTCTTTATTAATGCTGTTGGTAATAATTCTGCTTGCCAGCGGCTGGATTTCGGCTATTTCAGACCACGTTTTCATTTTTTTCCCTCTTTATTTAATATATAATGACCAATAGGCTCTTCATTTCACTGATAAAACCTCATTCAGTGGAGCGCTTTTCCCCACTGAAAAATTTAGCCGGCCCATCGCTTACAATTTTTTGATCAGGCATTGCGGAGCTCTCCCGCAATGCCCCTGACTAAAACTGTATGAATTGTTCGATCGGAAGGATAAATACAGTTGCACCACCGACTTCGACTTTGACCGGTTTAGGAATATACGAGTCGGCATTGCCGCCCATTGGGGAGATTGGTGCTACCATCTGTTCACGTTTGGAACAATTATCCCTGATAACGTTCAATGCATGATCGACATATTGATCCTCACAGCCAATCATCAGTGTGGTGTTCCCCTCTTTTAAAAATCCGCCGGTTGTTGCCAGCTTTGTGATTTTAAAATTCTCTTCACCCAGCGCATCAAGAAGACGATTGGTGTCTTTGTCCTGAACAACTGCAATGAGTAACTTCACGGCTCTTCACCCTCCTTTACTTATTATTTAAATAAGAACCGATATATTTTACTGCGTCAGATTCAACTTGTTCAAATGACTGATCCGCATTAATAACCTGAATGCGGTCCGGAAATTTTGACATAAGATATTGATATGCTTCATAAACCTGTTCATGGAACCGGATATTTTCGAGATCAAGACGATTTCTCTCTCTGTCTTTGTTTTCCGCGATACGGGCTAAACCTTTTTTCGGTTCGATATCAAAAAAAAGGGTCATGTCCGGCATCAGATCCTGAATGGCGAACCGGTTAACCGTAAATACTTCCTCGATCCCGAGTCCTCTGGCAAACCCTTGATAAGCAAGGCTGCTGTCGACAAACCGGTCACACAGCACAACTTTTCCTTCTGCAAGGGCTGGCAGAACCTTTTCAGTCAAATGCTGTCTGCGGGCAGCTGCCAGCAATAAAGCCTCAGTTCGCGCGTCCATTGCGGTATGTGCCGGGTTTAGAATGATATCACGGATTTTTTCGGCTATTTCGATACCCCCGGGCTCCCGTGTCGCCAATACATCAAACCCTAGATCCGCAAGTTTTTTTTCAGCTGATTTAAGAATGGATGACTTACCGGATCCCTCGCCACCCTCAAATGTGATAAAGTAACCGTTCACGTGTCGTTGCTCCTTTATTGGTAAAGTGAAACTTCATTCAGTGGGACGCTTTTCCCTCACTGATTGCTGGTTGAAGGGAAAACTTTTATTCCATCGTTTATATCCAGATGCTGCAAATGAACACCCTGCTGAGTTAATTCTTTCATTGCCCGGATATGATTGCATGTAATCCGTTCCCCCTTCAGGATGAAAGGTATACCGGGAGGATACGGCGTGATTGCCTCAGCTGAGATAAATCCCGCCGACTGCTGAAGCGGAACTTGCGTGATCTGTTGATGGTGCATTGCTGAATAATCCAAATCAAGTTCCGTCAGTCGTTCTGTAAAAAGATTGTCTATATTTATTATATCATGATTCCGTTTATTTTTTAATTGAGCACCAATGTCTATGATGGCTTTTTTTAGCTGGTTAAATGCCGCAAAGGGAACAAGGCCGTGAATAAACAAAACCTGGTGATTGGTGGAAAGCTCCGGATAAATACCTTTCCGCTCGAATAATCCGGCTATCTCACCCCCGGTAATGCCGGGTTTTACCTGCAGCGTTATTTTCAGCGGATCATCTGCCGGCAGGACATCCCAATAATCACTGAAATCAAAAATTTCACTTGTCTCACGGGCACTTTCCACGATTAATTCCAAATCGCGTGCTGATAAATTTGCCAAAAACGCACGCACCAGGTCCAAAGAAGCCATAATAGGGTATGACGGACTGCTTGACTGAATCATCTGCAAATAATGATGGATCCGGCTGTTGGAAATCCGCCCTGATTGAATATGCAAAAAGGCGCCCATTGTCATCGCCGGAGCCATTTTATGCGCTGACTGAACGACTGCATCTGCCCCAAATGTCAAGACAGAGTCCGGAAACATCCTGCCTGATGAAAAGTGGACGCCGTGCGCTTCATCAATCAATACTGGTACATTATATTCATGGATAAGCTCAATGATTTCTTTTATTTCAAAAGTCTTGCCAAAGTAATCCGGATAGGTCAGCATCACGGCCTTGGCATCCCGGTGCTGCTCAAGGGCCATTCTGATTGTTTCAATATCCGGTGCTGTATAACGATTAACCGAATCATCAAATTCCGGTGCCATAAATATTGGTCTGGCACCGCTCAGTTCAAGTCCATTAAAAATCGATTTGTGGCTGTTGCGCTGCACAATGATTTTATCGCCTACTGCACAAACTGATAAAATCATAGCCAGATTGCCTGCTGTACTGCCGCCAATCAAAAAGTGGGTATGCTCCGCCCCGAAGTAAGACGCAGCCAATTTCTGCGCTTCATCAATCACACCGCCCGGTCCATGCAAATCATCAAGTCCGGACAGCTCCGTCAAATCTAGCGGCAATACCGGATCAAAATATTTCCGTGCCTGCTCCGGGAAAATCCTGCCACTCTTATGACCGGGCACATGAAATGAGGTCGGTTGATTGTCGGCAAACTGTTTCAGTGCATCGAATAATGGTGTGCTGTTCTGATTAAAATTCATGATTAATCGTCCTCTTTATATATGTCTATTCATTATCATAATCAACAAAAAAGACCGCTGCAACAATTAGCAGCAGTCACCGTTCTAGGAATATAGTGTTGGCTGATTCATATTTTTTAGTTTTTGCAGATAATAGCGATACTTTTCTTCCCTTGGTTCGGTATGAATCATGTTCGTTTCGCATTCACAACAAATGAACAATTTGTATAAATGAATGCCCCATTCTTTTTCCTCTTCGCAAATACCGCACCGTTCCGTCATCAATTGTTGTGCCATGTCCCCACCTCCGTTAGCTTAGTATCTCCTAATCTAACGAATTTTATACGAATCATTGAAACTTTTCTTAAAGCTGTTTCAATGAAAGTATATGCCGAAGGGGCTTATTTCTTTACACATCGTACGAGCACAGGCCAGAACAAATTTTTCACGGTATAATAAATAAATGAATAGCGGCAAGAGACGTCAGACCAAACAAACCCAAAAACCCTGAGATAATGACTGTAAATAGATTGATAGGGATATGTAAGCCGATTGCCGCGCCGAACACATTAAAGAAAAATAAGAACAATATGCCGATCCCCAATTTCACAGTACTGTTTGCGATAAAACGCATCGGTTTAACAGGAGCTCCCACAAATA
Organism: Lentibacillus sp.; assembly: GCF_035301675.1. NCBI lineage: Bacteria > Bacillati > Bacillota > Bacilli > Caryophanales > Bacillaceae > Lentibacillus > Lentibacillus sp. Next base: position 14,334 of record NZ_DATGTT010000011.1, read on the forward strand.
ATAGAATGACGATTAACGCAACCATAATCGAAATAACCAGTGTCGAACTCATGCCGAATCACTCCTTTTTCTTTTCCCTTTCTACTTTTATATGAAAGGACAAGCGGAAAAAGAACTGAAATCTATGGATTGTACCTGATGGCACTGATCTTCCGATATCTTGCTTCCCGCCATAGAAATAAGTACTTAGCTTGAGCAAGACACTCTTTATAATAACCATCATCTGTTGGTTCAATGCTTTTCTTCACAATCGATTGAATTTCTTTCCACTCATGTTCCAGCGTAAATAATGAATCCAATAATTGTTCATCGACTTCCCATTTTCTCCGTTTTTTCCCCATGCGCCTCACCTATCTTTATAGATCTCTTCTGCCTTCCAATGCTTTCGAGAGCGTTACTTCATCAGCATATTCCAGATCACCGCCAACCGGCAACCCGTGTGCGATCCGGCTCGTTTTGATGCCTGAGGGCTTAACGAGACGGGAAATGTACATCGCTGTTGCTTCCCCTTCAATATTCGGGTTCGTGGCCAGTATCAATTCCTCAACCTCTTCATCTTTCAATCTGTTAATCAAATCGGGCACATTAATGTCTTCAGGACCGATTCCGTCCATCGGTGAAATTGCACCATGCAGCACGTGATATTTCCCGTTGAATTCTTTCATTTTTTCCATCGCAATAACATCTTTCGGATCCTGCACGACACAGATAACAGTGTTGTCCCTTGCAGTATCCTGGCAAATGGCACACGGATCCTGATCTGTGATATGACCGCAATTTGAACAGTGAGTTAATTCACGTTTGGCGTTCACCAGCGATTTGGCAAAATCCATCACGTCGTCATCTTTCATATTTAAAACAAAAAATGCCAGCCGAACAGCAGTTTTAGGGCCGATCCCTGGCAATTTTGTGAAACTGTCAATCAATTTGGAAATCGGTTCCGGATAATACATTCATACGCCTCCTAGAACAAAAGCTCGGAGCGCCCGATTAGCGACGTACGGAGGTGAAGAAAGTCTCGCTAGTCGCTGGGCGCTGGAGCCGGACGTGACTTGCTTTGCAAACAAGGTTAATCATCATATATTGTTTGATGATCAGAACATTCCGCCAGGCAGATTCATACCTTTTGTATATTCTCCCATCGTGTCATTCGTTTTATCATCAATCTGTTTGATAACATCATTTGTCGCAGCTAGAATAAGATCCTGCAGCATGTCAACATCATCAGGATCAACAACTTCTTCTGAGATTTGCACATCGGTTATCTCTTTCTTGCCATTGGCCACAACAGTCACCATGCCGCCCCCGGCTGACGCTTCAAATGTCATCTCATGCAGTTCTTCCTGAGCTTTCATCATTTTCTTTTGCATTTTCTGCATCTGCTTCATCATATTGTTCATGTTTCCTTTCATAAAAAACGCCTCCTAAGAAATTTATTCATCATGAATCTCCAGCAACTCATCCCCTACCAACTTTCTGGCTTCTTCTACCAGGGGATCCTCCTGCTGATCTTCTTCTTTGGCCGCTGATTGTTCCTGCCTGCTTAAATATTCATTACGCAACTCCTGCCATTGATTTGCCGGAATTGGTATAATCGTCCACTTTTTTCCGGTAACACTTGTCAGCACCGACTCAACTGTATCGCGGTTATCTAAAAACAGCGAACAATGAATTTCATATTTAAATTGAACGACTAATCCCTCATCAGATGCCGCTGCAGGCTTGCTGTCCTGTATTGTAGCATGTGCAGGGGCACTTGTCGATTTCAGTTTGTTTAAAAACGAGGCCCATTGTGACTGCACTTCTTTAAGCATTGGCCTTTCCGCCCCATCCAGAACACTGCGGATTTTTTCATACGGAATATTGTAGCTGTTTTTGGCCGTTCTTGGCTTTGACCGTTTCGGCTCTTGCGCCGGTGCCTGTTGTCTGGCTGCTGCAGGCGACTCCTTCAAAGCGCTCAACTCTTTCTCCAGATGCTCCAGTCTGCCGATCAGCCTTGTAACAGCCTCCGAGTCTGCCACATTCTGTGTCTCTTCTTTCCGGTTATCCTTATTGGTTATCGTTAAAATGGCAATTTCGATAAATACTTTCGGGCTGGTTGTCCATTTAATTTCCTGCTGACACTGGTTAAGCTGGGTAATCGCATCTTGAATCCATTCTTCGGGAACAGTACCGGAAAGTTCCTTAAATGGCTCATCGGCCATGGCCCGCTCGAGAATTCCTTCAAGGGTCGGCGCGCTTTTGTACAGCAATAAATCGCGCAGGAAATAAATCAGATCATACACAAAACGTGCGGGATCTTTTCCGTTCTGGATTAAGTCATCAAGCAATGTTAAGGCTTTCTGCACATTCTGATCATGCATGGCTTGAACAACATCTGTCAAAATGCCCTGGGCGACACCGCCTGTAACAGCCAGGACATCTTGCACCTCGACCCGATCGTCACTGTACGAGATTGCCTGATCAAAGATGCTGAGCGCATCACGCATCCCGCCCTCTGCCGCCAGGGCCACAGTTTCCAGTGCTTCATCCGATACAGCAATTTGCTCTGCTTCAATCACTGTCCGCATCCGTTCTACAATTGATTTATTCGAAATCGGTTTGAAGTCGAAGCGCTGGCAACGCGAAGCTACTGTCAGCGGAATTTTATGAGGTTCAGTCGTCGCCAGAATAAAGACGACATGCTTCGGGGGCTCTTCTAATGTTTTCAAAAGTGCGTTGAATGCGTTTGTTGAAATCATGTGCACCTCATCGATGATGTACACTTTATAGGGAACCGAACTTGCGGCATACTTGACTTTATCCCGTATCTCGCGAACATCTTCAACACTTGTATTCGATGCCGCATCCATTTCGATAATATCGTTGATCGAACCATCCTGAATACCGCGGCAGGATGCGCATTCATTACACGGTTCTTTAACAGGGGCATGTTCACAATTGATTGTTTTAGCAAAAATCTTCGCAGCACTTGTTTTCCCAGTTCCCCGCGGACCGGAAAAAATATAGGCATGTGAAAATTTTTCCTGAGCAATCGCATTTTGCAGTGTTTTGGTGATGTGGGTCTGGCCGACAACATCCTGGAATGTTTTGGGCCGCCATACGCGGTATAGCGCCTGGTAGGTCATAATGAATGTTTCCCCTTTATGAGGCTGTTCAAAAAGATCCCTTTTTTGAACACGCAATGATAAATTCTACCTAAATTATACTCGATGTGAGGGGGGAATGTGAAGGGGATTGCAAATAATCGCCAAGACTGGCCGTTTTGTACAGCCAGCCTTCTTTTCACATATGCCTTCGTTCCATCAGATGGATGCCAATACCCATAAACACAACACCCATCAATATCAAAATGCTAATAGGATATAGAAGCTCTTCCAGCGGATAACCATAAACCGCGATACCATTTAATACTTCCATCCCATACGTCAGCGGATTAATTTTGGACAAGGCAAGCAGAAACTCCGATTCCACAATTTCAATCGGCCAAAAGGCACCGCCAATCATTGCCATGCTGACCGAAATAATCGGCAGCACCGCATTAAACTGCTGCGAGTTTTTAACGATTCCGGTTATCAGGATAGACAACGCAACAATAGCAAATACATATGGAATCAGAAGCAGCAACGTCTCCGCAAAGCTCCCATTAAAATCAACGCCAACGACATAACGGAAAACAAGAAAAATGATCAGTACCTGCAGATAGCCTTCAAAGAAACTATAGATTAAATTGGCGACATACATTTCCCATTTCCTCACAGGAGACAGAATCATTCTATCCCACAGCCCATCCTTTTTATCAGTTAAAATCGGCAGCACATTATAACCGATTGTGTATATGACAAAAAATAGTGTAAAACCAAACAGCGTATGAAATGTACTGTCAAACTCAAAATCATCTGAACTGTTGAAATGCCTCGCTTCAATCGAAAACACCGGTGTAGCCATCGCTTCATCCAATTCTTCTCGTACAATGTCACTGTCCATATTGTCTGAAGTACGTACCACTTCCAGAATTTGTTCCCGCTGCTGCTCTTTTGCATAAACTCTTTGAATCATCTGTTCGACGGTAGCGGCATTTGGTGAATCCACGCCGACAATCAATTGAAAGTCCTCTTCATGGAGGATGGCACCAAGCTCTGCCCTTCCGCTTGATACTTCTTCTTCCACACTTTCCTTACTATCCATCCAATTGAAGGCTAACCCTTCTGTTTCAGATAAAGCCTCTCCAGCTGCAGAATCCTTTACTGATTCCTCTGCTGTATAAATGGGCACCTGAATACTCCCCTCCAGGTTTGAACCGCCCAGAATCAGGGCAAATCCAATCGACATCACCGTGAACATGATAAATATAAAGGGGTTTCGGATAAATCGCTTCAACTTTGAAAGTAAAATTCCAATCATCCCGATATCCCCCTTTTCGGAAAACTGACCACAGCTAAAACAATGGCCGCCAATGCAAACATAAACAAGAATAACAAGTGAATCCAGATCTCCTGAATGCCATCACCTCTTAAAATCCCTATATAAGCTGACATTCCGGCTCCATTCGGCGTTAGATTTCCAATCGCCCGCAATAATTCAGAGGAATTTCCGATCGGAAAAAAACTACCGCCCAAAAATGCCATAAGGGTTACCAGTATCCCGGAAAAAAAGCTTGTAATAATTTCAGAATTAATACGATAGCTGATGGCAGTCAACAACACGGTTATGCCGCCGATAGCCATCGCATATACGAACGAAACAGTTAAAAATGTCATGAGATTTGGCCAGGCTATGCCAAAAACCAGCCAGGCAAAACCATAAACAATCAATAGATGAAGAAAGCCAAAAATCATGCCCGACAGCAAAATGCCAGTGAAATAAAGCCAGCGTGACACATTTCCCAGAATGATACGGTCAAAGACGTGTGTTTTTTTCTCATGGAATGCGATTGATCCAATGGTAGAAGCAAGAAACAGTACATTCATCACAACCATCCCGACAGCATAGTATCCTTTTGCCGTTACCGGATTTTTTTGATTGACTGTTGTTGTCTCGCCTGTTACCGCATCTTCATTCTGCTCAAGCACGCCGGGATCAATTCCATTTTTGCTTAAAAATGTGCCTATCGTAAACTGTTCCTGATATTGTTCTAGAAGCCCGTTTACAATGGACACACCAATTTCCTGTGTTTCGTTTTGCGATATCTTCAATTCTGGCTGTTCAGGTTTATCAAGCACCATATATTCGAGCATGTTATATGTGAAATTTTCTGGTACTTCAATCAGAGCGGTGTAGCTGTCATCATTTTTAAGTTTTTCGAGCTCGGATGGTTTTGCGTCATGAACGTCAACCATATCACTGACATCACCACTGCCGAAGACATCTTCTCTTAATGTGCTGACTGGCATCAATCCATCAATACCTTCCCGGATCCCCTCCACTGCTTCAGGAGGCAATTCCGCTCCGAGATCCTTCATAAAACGATTAATTTGCTGTTCCTCGTCACCATGTTCAACAAATGCAACCTTTACATCAATCGGACTGGATTCCCCATTCATGGTGCCGCCAAGTGCCGTTCCGAGGATGGCAATCAATATAATGGGAAGGCCAACCAATAAAAGCAATTGAACAGGGTTCCTAAGCAACATTAGCCCTTGTTTTTTCAAGATTTGCCAGATCATAAGATTCACCGCCTAATCCCTGAGTGCCCGCCCTGTCAGATGAAGAAAAACATCTTCCAGGGTTGGTGTCTTGACATCAACTGAACTCAGCTCCTGTTCAGCTTCTTCTGCCAGATGAATTAATTTAGGAAACATATTGATTTCTTTCGACACCGTTATAGTCACTTCTTTCTCACCAGCAACCACCTGATTAATGGTCGGGGACTGCTCTAAGAGTGTGATAAAACGGCCATTCAGCCGACTGGTTTTAATGGAGATGGTTTTCTCCGCAGAAAGGATTTGCTTAATTTCTTCTTTCGTGCCGGATGCAATCAAATTTCCCTGATCCATGATATATATTCGGTTACACAGAAATTCCACTTCTTCCATATAGTGGCTCGTGTAAAGAACGGTCATCTGTCTTTCGTCATTCAAACGCTTAACGGTTTCCAGAATATAATTGCGGGATTGCGGGTCAATACCGACTGCTGGTTCATCCATAATCAACAGCTCCGGATCATGCAGCATGGACACACCAATATTCAGACGCCGCTTCATCCCACCTGAAAATTTACTGACTACTTGTTTGCGCCGGTCGCTCAAGCCGATCTGATCCAGTACTTCATCAATTTTCCGTTTCAATGCATACCCTTTCAGCCGGTATATCCGCCCGAAAAATTGCATATTTTCTTCTGCTGTTAAATCATCATACAACGCAATTTCCTGCGGTACCATGCCGACGATCTTACGTAATGATGCAGGGTTTTTCAGAATGCTCTTATTGTTAAATCTTACATCGCCGCCAGTTGGTTCCACCAATGATGACATCATCGAAATAGCCGTTGATTTGCCAGCGCCATTCGGGCCGAGCAAGCCGACTATTTCACCTTTCTCAATAAACATATTCAGATTCTTGACCGCTTCAATTTGTTTGAACTTTTTTGTTAAATCCACCAGTTCAATCATCGTACCCGCCTCCTGTGTTTTTAGTGTACGCTGTTTTGCTGTGTGGCGCATACTGCCTGGAGTCACTGAATCGTATTTTTTACGTGACTGAAGTCATTGTTCGCCTGACATAGAAAAAGCTATTGCCGTAAAATCCCGGCAATAGCCTCATTGTTTTAATGAGATCGCTGATCAAATTACGTTCAATCATCAGCAATATGATGTTTCACTGCATAAATAGCTAATTGCGTCCGGTCGCGCAGTCCTGTTTTTTGCAGAATCTGTGTCAGGTAATTTTTTACCGTCCCGATCGATAAATAAAGTTCTTCGGCAATTTCTTTATTTGTCAATCCTTCACCTATGAGCTTTGTAATGGCGATCTCCCTTTCTGAAAGATGGACATCCACGGTTTTTTCGCTTTTTGAACGTTTGAGGAGACGCGGCATCACTTTCGCGGCAACCTCTTCATGGATGGTCATACCGCCGCTCATACAGCTGTAGACGGCTTCGATTAACTTATCGGACTCCGAGGTTTTCAGCAGAAATCCATTCGCCCCTTCTTTCAGAGCCTCAACCGCATACTCATCATCATTGAACGTCGTCAATATCAAAATTTTTATATCCGGCCATTGCTGTTTTATTTTTCTTGTCGCCTCAATGCCATTCATGACCGGCATTCTGACATCCATCATAATAAAATCAATGAGATGCTTTTCCACAATCGCAATTGCTTCTTCTCCATTTTCCGCTTGCTGGACCACACTGATGTTTTCATCCTGTTCTAAAATAACTTTAAGACCCTGCCTAACAATTGCCTGATCCTCGACAAGGAGCACCCGCCACATAACTCTTACCTCCCTAAGAACCCGGTATTGTTCCTTTGACCACAAACTTTTCATCAGTCTGATATATATCAAGTAGCCCTGCTATTTCCTCTACCCGCTTTTCCATATTCGACAGGCCGAATCCAAATGCAAATGGCTTAGTGTGCTGGATTGTATTGGCAATTTCAAAAGAGACCTCTTCCGTTGCTGATTTCCCTAATGTGACATGAACTTCCCTTGACTGGGCATGCCGCATTGCATTTGTCAGCGCCTCCTGAATGACTCGGTATAAAATGACACTTTTATCATTTGACAGCGGAATTGATAAGACGCCCTGCTTGATAGTAAACTGGACGAGCAGGTGACTTTCCGCCTCCAGTTTGCGGATCAAGTGAACCACTGTCGCAATCCCTTCATTTTCCTCTATTTTAAGCGCCTTTACTGCCTGCCTCGTTTCTTCCAGGCTCTCACTTGCCATCTGTTTTAATGTATTATATTCTGGATTCCTTGTCTCAATAGCAAGCGCTTCCATTTTCATAATCAGCGCTGTCAAACGATGTCCGACAGAATCATGGATTTCACGGGCGATTTTTGTTCGTTCTTCCAGCCTGGCATTCTGCTCTGCCGTCAGATTCATGCGTTTCAGTTTTCTGTACTCACCCAAAAGCTGTTCATAAATGTCCCTTTGCTCCCGCCGTTCATCAGTCATACGGCTCAATCTCAGCATCAAAAATGAAAAGAGCAGACTGATTATAATCATTTCAAGCAGCCGTTCGTTGGTTAAGGCAGCGAGCAAAACCGATAATCCAATATTAACAGTCAAATAATGAGGGAAGGTTTTTTCGGGTAACACCGTGGCAGCTTCTATCGTCATAAACAGCAAAAGGAGCAACGAAAGGGAAGTATTATCAGTCAACAGATAACCATGCACACATATCACGAAAGAAAGCATGATATAAAGCAACAAAAGAGCTGTTTTAATAGACAGGAAAAAATAAATTGCAAGGGACACTGCAAAAAACATGATACTTATTGGTGTATTGATACTGTCTAACAGTATTATTAATCCCCAGAATATAGCAAACACACTAAACCGCAAGCTAAATATCTTCACCCTGTATACCTGCTTTCCTATGTTTATTATTGAGACAATGCCAACACTATACTTATCAAAATTATAAAAAAAGACTGCATCAATTGTCGTTCACAACTTTGATGCAGTCTCTCTTCATTATGTAAACCGTGCACCCATTGTTGATCGGGCATCCCTAAGCGTTACCCAAGTTCATGGCTCGGCTCAGGCTTCCCCGCGGCACACAAGAATGTCCACTTACTGCTGCTTCCTTCCGGATCTGACAGGGTTCATGGGTTCCTGTTGCGCAGGACCTGGGCGTCAACACCAATCCCTTGAGGCAGACCTTAAAGACGTCCAACCTCGAATGGGGATTCGGCCCCGCTATAGCGGCTTGCGAGTACAGGGCACCGCTACCTCCCCGCTTAGCACGGCAATAATTATTATACTCACTATAACTGCAAAATGCAATCATAATCGTGAAGTGGATACAATTTACAGACAGTTTTATATAAAACAACTATTTTTTCCCACGAAGCTTCCGGAAAAAATCTGTCAGCAAAGCACTGCATTCGTCGTGCAGGACTCCGCTAGTAATTTCAGCACGATGATTGAACCGCCCGTCCTGCAATAGATTCATCAGTGTACCGGCACAGCCTGCTTTTGGGTCTGGTGCCCCAAAGACAACCCGTTTGATGCGTGACTGGACAATGGCCCCGGCACACATTGGACATGGTTCAAGCGTGACATACAGTGTACAGTCTTCCAGTCGCCAGCTGCCGATGATTTGGTTCGCCTTTTCAATCGCAATCAGCTCCGCATGTGACAACGTCGTCTGCGATGATTCGCGAATATTGTACCCCGCCGAAATTATCTCGTCCTGATAAACGACCACTGCCCCGATTGGCACTTCTTTCATCGCTTCAGCCTTTTTCGCTTGTCTGATTGCTTCTTGCATATATACAGCATCTTTTTCCAATTTCAACACCCCGCAACGTTTGAAATCACCCATAAAGGAAAAACTAGAATAGGAAAGGAGTCACTTTATGGATTCGTCTATTGATAACAGTGCCATTATATTTGTTGATATTATAAACGATTTTAACTTTGACGGCAGTGATAACCTGCTGAAACATACAGATGAAATTGTACCCGGCTTAAAAAAGTTAAGGCAGTTTGGGAAAGAAAATGATATTCCCATTATCTACGTTAATGATCATTACGGCATCTGGCAGGCGGACTTCAGGAAAATCATCGACCATTGCCAAAATAGTCGAAATCAGCATTTGATTCAGGCATTAAAACCGGATGATTCCGATTATTTTCTGATTAAACCGCAGCACTCAGCCTTTTTCCAGACCCCTTTACATGCACTGTTGAATGACCTGGGCAGAACACATCTTATCATGGCAGGCATCGCCGGGGATATCTGTATTTTATTTACAGCGAAAGATGCTTATATGTACAAATACAGCATGCATATTCCGGAAAACTGTATGGCGTCCGAGAAAAAAGAAGGCAATGAGTATGCGCTTTACCTAATGCGCTCAGTAATGGATGCACTGATTGATTCAATCTGAGTTATATCCTCCTCCCTTAAATCATATTGTAGAAAAAAGAGACGATTTTAAGGGAGGGATTTTTATGCAAATCCATGTTGTCCAACAAGGAGATACAATCTATAACATCGCTGATACATATGGTTCCACACCAACTGACATAATCGATGCAAACGAACTGGATACACCGAATAACCTTGTTGTCGGCCAGGCACTTGTCATTCCAATCGTGGGACAATTTTATTTTGTGCAGCAAGGAGACAGCTTATATTCGATTGCCCAGCAATTTGGCTTGACAGCTGAACAGCTTGCACAAATCAACAATATTCCCGTCGGGGGTACGTTAACTGTTGGAACACAACTTTATATTCCTGAACAGTCAAAACCGGAAATCACTTCAAATGCCTATATCGAACCGACTGGAGAAGAAGTTTCGCAGACGTTAATCAATTCTGCAGAGAAAGCAATGCCACATCTTACTTATCTTACACCATTCAGTTATCAGGTCAACCGCGATGGAACACTGACAGCCCCGCCCCTGGATAATTTTGCACAGATCGCCGCAAACCAGAACACGTCACTGATGCTCACTGTCACCAACCTGGAAGGAGGGGAATTCAGCCGTGAGCTCGGTCACATTATCCTGACCGTTCAAGCCGTCCAGAATACATTATTGGACAGTATCGTCAATGTGGCAAATGAGATTGGATTCAATGATGTTCACTTTGATTTTGAATTTTTACCGCCGGAAGACCGTGAAGCCTATAATGAATTTTTGCGAAAAGCAAAGCAGCGCTTATCGGAAGAAAATTTATTAATGTCCACTGCCCTTGCCCCCAAAACAAGTGCAGAACAGACAGGAGCATGGTATGAGGCACACGATTATGCAGCACATGGGGAGATTGCAGACTTTGTTGTGCTGATGACGTACGAATGGGGCTATAGTTACGGACCGCCATTGGCTGTATCACCGATCGATGAAGTACGAAAAGTCGTTGATTTCGCATTAAGTGTCATGCCAGCCAATAAAATTTTGCTCGGGCAAAACCTTTACGGTTATGATTGGACACTGCCATACACTGAGGGCGGTGAACCTGCTGAAGCCATAAGCCCCCAGGAAGCTATAACAAGAGCACGCAGCCATAATGTGGCCATCGAATTTGATCCAGAGGCACAGGCACCCTTTTATACGTATACTGATACCCAGGGAAACAATCATGAAGTATGGTTTGAGGACGCACGTTCCATTCAGGCAAAGTTCGATATGATTAAAGAGCTAAACCTGCTGGGAATCAGCTACTGGAAATTAGGCTTGGCATTTCCGCAAAACTGGCTGCTCTTACAGGCCAACTTTACAATCCGAAAATTGGATTAACAAAGGCTCGGGGGACCCGTTTAGCGACGTACGGAGGTGAGGGAAGTCTCGCTAGTCGCTGGGTGCTGAAGCCGGACATGGCTTATCTTGCCAATAAAAGTTGCGTCGCAAAATTTTATACCTTCTTATCAAATAAAAAAATCCCCTAACCGCTGTTAAAGCGATCAGGGGGATTTTTTGTTATGTGCTCAACACGTTCAATGCTTCTCTGTTAAACGCCGGAATATCATCGGGGTTGCGGCTTGTCACCAATTGGTTGTCGCATACAACGACTTCCTGATCCAGTACTTCTGCGCCTGCATTTTCCAAATCAACATGGATAGATTCGAAACCAGTTGCTCTGCGTCCATTCAGTGACCTTGCATTTATCAGCAATTGTGCCCCATGGCAGATAGAAAATACCGGCTTTTTATCGTCCATGAATTGCTTAGCAAAATTCACGAAACGTTCATCTGTGCGCAGCATGTCTGGTGAAAAACCCCCGGGAATAAATAATGCATCGAATTCTCCCGGCTTTACATCACCGATGCCTTCATCAACGGTGACAGTCGTTTCATTATTTTTGCCTGTCACTTCTTTGCCTTTCTCAGCACCGATTGTAATCACTTCATGACCGGCATCTTTAAATGCTTTAGCCGGTTCGGTATATTCAATATCCTCAAACATATCTGTAATAACTGTTGCTATTTTTTTTGCCATTTGAATTCACTCCTTAAGAAATGCTCCATAATCACTCTACCCGGCAAAAATTGAACTAAAACATACCGGCAATACTTTAATAATCATTCATGTCAATAAAATAGTGGCTTTTTCGATAAGAGATTGCGACCATAGCTGCGCCAAAAATAATTGACCATCAATTAATATACAAATTGATGGTCAAGTTAGCTTACATATTTATTAAATGTGACAGTTAACGTAAACCACTGCTGTAATCGACGCGACGACCCTTGTGGCTATTATATTATTCTTCAAGCGTTGAGGTATCACCTGTTGGCAATCCAAGTTCCCAGGATTTCAGGAGACGGCGCATGATTTTACCACTGCGCGTTTTCGGAATCGCATCTTTAATTTCCAGCTCCCGTGGTGCAGCATGTGCACTCAAGCCTGTTTTGACGAATTGCCGGACCTCCTCAAGCAGTTCTTCGGAATCTTCATAACCGTCATTCAGTGTAATAAACGCTTTGACAATTTCACCGCGTTCAGGATCCGGTTTACCGATAACCCCGGCTTCTGCGACGGCAGAATGCTCAATCAGTTTACTTTCCACTTCAAATGGCCCAACGCGTTCTCCCGATGTATTAATGACATCATCCAGCCGGCCCTGGAACCAGAAGTAGCCGTCTTCATCCATATAAGCACTGTCACCTGAAACATACCAGCCATTGATAAAGTAACTTTCATACTTTTCCGGGCGTTTCCAGATTTTGCGCATCATTGCCGGCCATGGTGCCTTAATCGCCAGATTGCCCATTTGATTTGCCGGCACTTCATTTCCTTCGTTATCAACAATTGTGGCTTCAATTCCCGGAATTGGTTTACCCATTGAGCCTGGGCGAATTTCCTGTGACGGCAGATTGACAATAAGCTGTGCGCCTGTCTCCGTCATCCACCATGTATCATGGATTCTCAGATCAAATGCCTGCAATCCCCAGGTGATGACTTCCGGATTCAGTGGTTCGCCAACACTCATAACATGCCGCAATGATGAAAGATCGTGTCTTTTAACGGGATCTTCACCGGCACTGACCAGTTTGCGAAGTGCAGTAGGTGCTGTATACCATACCGATACATTATATTTGTCAATCGTGCCATACCAGGCATCCGGACTGAATCGGCCGCCGCGCACCACATTTGTCACGCCATGGAGCCATGGAGCGAAAATCCCATAACTTGTTCCGGTTACCCAACCTGGATCCGCTGTGCACCAATAAACATCGTCTTCACGCAAGTCCAGCACCCACTTGGCGGTGGCATAATGCTGAATCATTGCGTTATGCACGTGGTAGACACCTTTTGGTTTACCGGTGGATCCGGATGTATAGTGGATGAGCATGCCATCCTCAAGATCAACCCATTCGATATCAAAATCTGCTGATGCATCTTTCATTTCCTGCTGATAATCAATGTATTTGTCGGACGATTCAATGTTGTCGCCGACAAGAACGATTTTCTCAAGATCAGGCAAATCATCCTGCGGCACCCGTTCAAGCAGGTCCGGTGTGGTAACCAGCATACTTGCTTCACTGTCCTCCAGACGATCACGGACTGCCTGCTCCATAAATGCCTCAAACAACGGTCCGGCAATTGCCCCTGTTTTTAAAATGCCGAAGAATGCCGCATAGAATTCCGGGCTTCTCGGAAGAAACATAAAAATGCGATCGCCTTTTTCAATGCCATACTTTTTCAACACATTTGCAAACTGATTGCTCTGCTTGCTTAATTCATTAAACGTTACTTTTTCTTCACGGTCGGGTGATGAGTATAATAACGCAGCCTTATCTCTTTTATCCGGGTCTTTCGCATGGCGGTCAACGGCTTCATATGCCATGTTGACTTTTCCTGTATCATTCCAGCTGAAATGTTTTTTCATATCGTCCCATGAAAACGTCTTACGCATGTCTTCATAGTTTTGCAGATTATACGTTCCGTCCTGTGCAGGTATGCGCTGCATATCCATTCCTATCACCTCATCTAGTTGATTTGTAATCGATTGCAAAATCGGTTGCTCCGAAATGCATTATAATTGCATTAATTATACAATTATATAAAGTTTTATAAACATTTTGGGAACTATCCATTATTTTAGAACAATTTATGACAATTTTAAAGTATTTTAATTGGATTCCATTTAAAAACACCTCCGTATCAGCATTGTACAGAGGTGTTGTCAGGCTCTTCACTATTAACCGGCATCTTTGATTTTTCTTCGTTTTTCGCTTTCTGAGATAATATAAGCACATGCAGCATCGCCTGTAATATTTAACGACGTTCGCATCATATCCAATAAGCGATCGATACCTATAATCCCAGCATAACCAAACCAACAACTGGAACACCCGCTGTTCCAACGCTTGCCAGTATAGAAATAATTGAGGTACGCCCCCGGCAGGAATCGAACCTGCGCACACGGCTTAGGAGGCCGTTGCTCTATCCCCTGAGCTACGGGGGCAAAGTATTTACAGGAGTCTTGCAAGCGGAAAAAAAGTACAATAAACATTATACAAAATTTCGCACCGAATGAAAAGCACAGATCTCAATTTTACATGGCAGGGGCTTTTTTTCTGTGCTACAATGTCAAAAGTGATATAGACTGATTGGAGGGAAAGTTATGCCACAGGTCCCATTCGTTGCAATCGAAGGACCAATCGGAATCGGGAAGACATCACTTGCAAAAAAACTTTCTGTCCATTTTGATTTCCACCTGTTAAAAGAAATCGTTGAAGAAAATCCTTTTCTCGAAAAATTTTACGATAATATTGAGGAATGGAGCTTTCAAACGGAAATGTTTTTTCTTTGCAATCGTTTCAAGCAATTGGAAGATATTGAGCGGAAATACCTGACCCAAAATAAGGCGGTCATAGCCGATTACCATATATCCAAAAACATGATTTTTGCTAAGCGGACACTGCAGCCGGACAAATTTTACAAATATGAACAAATATACCATATATTAACAAAAGATATGCCCGTACCTAATATTATGATTTACTTGCACGCCAGTCTTGATACGATTTTAAAACGGATTCGGCTTCGCGGCAGAGAAATCGAACAAAATATCAAAGCATCTTACCTGTCACAGCTCGCACAGGATTATGAAAACTATATGAATGAATTCGAAGTACTCCATCCTGACATCCCGGTCATTCGGATCAACGGGGATGAAATGGATTTTGTTAAACACCAGGAAGATCTCGATAACATTATTGATCTTGTGAAACAGCAAATGTGCAATCACAAAACAGTATCCAAACAATAAAGGGGAACAAACATGAATTTACGTGATAAATACCAGATTCCGCATGACAGCATCATTACTGTTGCCGGTACTGTCGGAGTCGGCAAATCAACGATGACAAAAGCGTTAGCCAACGCCCTGAACTTTAAAACATCCTTTGAAAAGGTTGATACAAACCCTTATCTCGGGAAATTCTATGATGATTTTGAACGCTGGAGCTTTCATCTGCAAATCTATTTTCTGGCTGAGCGTTTCAAGGAACAAAAGAAGATTTTCGAATACGGCGGCGGCTTTATTCAGGATCGTTCCATTTATGAAGATACAGGCATTTTCGCCAAAATGCATTACGAAAACGGAACGATGTCCAAAACAGACTATGAGACCTATACAAACCTTTTTGAAGCAATGGTGATGACACCGTATTTTCCACATCCCGATTTATTGATTTATTTGGAAGGCTCGTTTGATAACATACTGGAACGGATACATAACCGAGGACGTGAAATGGAAAAAAGTACACCGAATGCTTACTGGGAAGAATTGTACAATCGCTATGAAGAATGGATCAATAACTTTAATGCCTGCCCAATTTTGCGCATCGATATTTCCGATTATGATTTGCTTAAGCAGGAGGAATCCATTGAGCCAATCCTGGATAAAATCAGCCATTTCATTCAGCAGTCACGCAAATGGAAAACGAGAGAAATCATCAAGTGAAAGAGACCGGGACATAACTTAAATTATCAGCACCAAAGACAAACAATAGCGGGAGCAAAGGCATAGGTGGACCCCGCAGTGCTTTAGCACAAAGCAAGGCTTCCTTGAGTAATCTGCGACCTGCGAGGAGTGCTGCTTCGTCGAAATCACTTGCAACACGACGAGGAGGCTCACCAGCCGCCCGCGGAAAGCGAAGTATATTTCCGAAGCGGATATTTGCTCTAACTATCTATTCCAGTTGTTCGGATTTTTGATTGATAAAAATATTTTTGTCCCAGTTTCATTTTATGATTACCCAGGCGGGAAGACATCAATTATTAATAAACTCTCTGAGGTCAATTTTATTTTCGTTAATCACCTGATTTTAATACAAGCAGTGTGGGGCATATCCGGGTCTCTGCACTGGATGAATTCTTCTAGGTGTAATACAGCATTGATCGCAATCCTTCATGCTCAGGCATCAGTAATAGAAAACAAGGAGCCCGGTGCATGACCCGGAATCCCTTTGCTCATAGTTTTTTCCCTAATTCAATTGACCGTTCGCGTGCACTATCCACACATGACATCACTGTTTCCTGAAAATTACGCTCAGCCAATGTTTCAATTCCCGCCTGGGTAGTACCGCCCGGGCTTGTAATATTTTCACGGAGTTTGGACGGATTCAGACCGGAAGTTTTCAGCATCTCCCCTGCACCGACAATCGTTTGTGTTATCAAATCATGTGCTGTAGCATGATCCAAACCAGCACTTACTGCCGCCGATTCCATTGCTTCAACCAAGTAATAAACATATGCCGGACCGCTTCCTGATATGCCAGTAACTGTATGCATATCGGCTTCGGCTACTTCTGTCGCTGTACCGATCGTATTAAACAGATCCAGTGCCGTTTTCAGATGCTTTTCCGCAGCAAACTTCCCCCGGGTGACGGCTGTGGCGGATTGTCCTGCTGCAGATGATGTATTCGGCATTGCCCGGACCACCGGGACCTCTTTGCCAATCAATTGTGAAATCCTATCGGTTGAAACACCTGCTACCACTGAAATAAGCAATTGATTCGCGTTTAGGTAATTCCTGATTGATGTCACTGCAGCCTCCACATCATAAGGCTTAACGGCTATGACCACAATGTCAGCTCCATCTACTGTTCTTTGTTTATCTTCTGTATTTTGAACATCATATTGCTTTTTCAGAAATGCAAGGCGATCTTTATCGGATTTGTTCGTTACAAAGATTTGCTCTTTCGGAAAAAACTCACTGTTTACTATTCCTGTCAGAATCGACTCAGCCATGGATCCGGCACCGATAAATGCCAATTTTTCACTCATCTTCATCTCTCCTTTGAAGTTAATGATGTTTTTTATCTTTAATCGTAAAAGCAACCACTTAACCTGACAAAATTATAAAAACACCCCAATCGGTCCTGTAAAAAAGGACGAATTGGGGTGTTTTCCGTGGTACCACCTTCATTGACATGCCGAACATGCCCACTCTGTTTTCATAACGCACCGAGATTGCGGTCAGGGTTAATCTGACAACTCCAAGGCAGGTTTCACAAAGGCTTGTCCCATGGAATCTCTCAGCCGGTGAATTCCACTCTCTTACGGAAAGCATTTTGTTACTGACCTCTTCTTCGTTTTCACTTTATAAAAAAACATTATACATGAAATGCAGACTTTTAATTCAGATGTATTTTTATGTAATATACCTGTTAATATTCCGAATGTCAAGCATTTTTCAAAAAACGTAACTTTTACCTTCGGATTTCTCTTTAATAAAATGACTTTTGTCCAAACCACCTATAAGTAAAAAAACCGCTACATAAGATATAACGGTTTGGTGGTTTCAAATATCTCCAATTTATGCGATTTAAAATTAAATGGAGGAGGTAGAGGGATTCGAACCCCCGCGCGGTTTGACCCGCCTGTCGGTTTTCAAGACCGATCCCTTCAGCCAGACTTGGGTATACCTCCATATTGACGACAAGATTAAATTTAACATGTGTCATAGGAGTTGTCAATTCATTTTTAATTTTTTTGTTATAAAAATAGGCTCCACTTAGACTAGATTGTTGTTATTTAAACCGCCGCCTGCATACACGTGCCCGTCGCGTTGCAAGTTAATCTTCCCGCAACTCGAAGCTTACTTGGCAGAAGTATCATTCATCGCTTTCCCGGGGCTGTCGGTAAGCCTCCTCAAACTGACGCTTTTTCGGAGGCCTCACCCGGGCCTTCTTCTCTTGAGAGTCTGCGTATATACAAGTTGCTAAGAGCGGTTTATGAAATAAGTTTGCCGTAATTCAAAAGACATAACCATTTGAAATAGAGAAAAAGGAAATACGCACTGTTTATTGTGCTCTACGTCTTTATAACATGCTTGCCGCCCATATATGGACGAAGCGCTTCCGGTATAACAACCGATCCGTCTTTCTGCTGGTAATTTTCCAGGATGGCGGCCACTGTGCGTCCGACAGCAAGACCTGATCCGTTCAGTGTATGCACAAATTCCAATTTTCCGTCTGCTTCTCTGCGGAAACGGATACTGGCACGTCTCGCCTGGAAGTCCTCAAAGTTGGAACATGACGAAATTTCACGGTATGTTTCCTGGCTTGGAATCCATACTTCAATATCGTATTTTTTGGCGGCTGTAAAGCCCAAATCCCCCGTGCACATACTCATGACACGGTAGGGCAGATTTAATCGCTGCAATACCTTTTCCGCATCACCTGTTAATGTTTCCAATGTACCATAGGAATCTTCAGGTTTAGTGAAGTGGACCAGCTCAACCTTATTGAATTGATGCTGACGGATTAACCCGCGTGTATCACGTCCGGCAGATCCTGCTTCAGACCGGAAGTTTGCACTGTATGCTGTATATTTTTTAGGGAGGTCTTCAACACTGAAAATCTCATCACGATGGAAATTCGTGACTGGTACTTCAGCTGTCGGAATCAGAAAATAGTCCCATTCTTCAAGTTTAAATACATCTTTGGCGAATTTAGGCAGTTGCCCGGTTCCTGTAAGGCTACCACGGTTAACGATCTGCGGCGGCATCATCTCTGTATAGCCATGCTCATCCGCATGCAGATCCATCATGAAGCTGATCAGTGCACGCTCCAGACGCGTTCCAATCCCTTTATAAAACACGAATCGGCTTCCTGTAACCTTGGCAGCCCGTTCAAAATCGAGTATATCCAATTCGGCTGCAATATCCCAATGCGATTTTTCATCAAAATCAAATACCGGAAGATTTCCCCATTTACGGGCCAAAACATTATCATCTTCATCCTCACCGATTGGAACACTTTCATGCGGGATATTCGGAATCGAAAGCATAATTAGCTTTAATGATTCCTCAATTTCTTTCAGCTCTGCATCAAATTCCTTTATTTTTGCGCCGACTTCACGCATTTCTTTGATTGCCGGTTCCGCATCTTTCTTTTCCTTTTTCAGAGCGGAAATCTGTTTCGATGCCTCATTGCGCTTTGCTTTCAGCATCTCGGTCTCAGAAATTAATGTTCTGCGCCGTTCATCAAGCTCACCGAACCGCTCCAGCTCTGATAAGTCTTCCCCGCGATGAGCCAATTTTTCCTTTACTTCCTGAAAATTATTCCGCAAAAATTTCATATCCAGCATAGTAAAATCCTCCTTGTAATGTATTGGTATTAACCAAGTTTTAGCGCGTGCCCGCGGAAAACGACGAGTACACACCAACTGAAGCTGAAATCAAGTTAAATACAAAAAACTCCCGCCCCTGATAAAACAGGGACGAGAGTTAATTCCCGCGTTGCCACCCTTGTTGAAGCGCATATCCGCTTCCGGCTCAAATGTGATAACGGCGATTTGCCGGATTTGCCTACTAAAACATTCGGCAAACCAGTTCAAGGATGGATTCACAGACCGCTCCTATCGGTTTTCACCTGCCACCGACTCTCTGGCGAAAAGCAATCCTGTTACTGCTTCCTATCACGACTATTCCTTATGTTAGGGTATATCATATCTGATTTTGCATTTAGATGCAAGCGTCTATTTTTGATTGTTCCACCCTTTAGGCGAAATATTCAATCAAGAAGTTTTCATTGGTCGATTTCGGGATGAAATGTCGTACACCAATAGTGTTTATTATGATTTTTTCTTTCTACTCACTGCGGTCCTGCATGCGGTCATGTGCTTCCAAAGTCCCCATTTCAATACCTTTCATGGCAGTGCCAAGATCTTTGGAAAGCTCGGCGATCAATTGGTAATCCGTATAATGCTTGGTTGCTTCAACAATAGCCTTTGCAAATTTTTCCGGATGATTCGATTTGAAGATACCGGAACCGACAAATACACCATCTGCTCCAAGCTGCATCATCAATGCCGCATCGGCTGGTGTTGCCACACCGCCTGCTGCAAAATTGACGACCGGAAGACGGCCTTCCTTTTTGACGTCCATCAACAGTTCATATGGCGCACCGATTTCCTTTGCATAGGTCATCACTTCATCTGCCGACATGGATGTCAGTTTTCTGATTTCCGATTGAACCTGGCGCATGTGACGTACAGCCTCGACGATATTTCCTGTACCGGGCTCGCCTTTTGTACGCAGCATGGATGCTCCCTCGCCAATACGGCGTGCCGCTTCACCAAGATTGCGGCAGCCGCACACAAACGGCACGGTGTAGTCAGATTTTTTCAAGTGATATTCTTCATCTGCAGGTGTCAGCACTTCACTCTCATCAATATAATCAACACCCATCGCTTCCAGTACACGGGCTTCTACAATGTGTCCGATACGTGCCTTTGCCATGACTGGAATAGATACAGCGTTCGTAACCTCTTCTGTAATTTCCGGGCTTGCCATCCGGGCGACACCGCCGGCAGCGCGGATATCAGATGGCACCCGCTCCAATGCCATGACAGCGACCGCACCTGCCTGTTCGGCTATTTTAGCCTGTTCGGCATTAACAACATCCATGATGACGCCGCTTTTTTGCATTTCAATCACACCTTGTTTTGCGCGTTCTGTTCCTGTATTTGCCATGTTATTCCCTCCAATAGAGTAGATGTTCTTAAAACCAGCCTTTTACCGTATCAACCACAGTACTGAAAATATTTCCAAAGAAACCGCCGATGGCACCAAGTGTCAGCATGAACCAATTATCTTTTTCGACGGCTTTTTGCGCCACAAGATCGATTGACTGTTTGTCAGCATCCGGGAAAATATAGCCATAGTCATTATCCCCATTATAGACAACTTGAGCTGTTCCAATTTTTTCGCCTTTTTCAATGGGCGCTGACAACTTGCCTTCCTTATTCAATTTATCTTCATCCAATTGATATTCGATACTGTAATTCTTTGCCTGTTCTCCTCTGACGGGTGTACTGAATGCTTGGTCAGTAGCGACTTGGACACTATCTTTTTTCCCTTTTAAAACCGGGATATCAGACTTCCCTTCCAGTTGGTATCCTGCCGGGAAAATTTCCTTGTTTTCAAATTGCTTAAAGCCATAATCCAAAAGTTTTGCCGTTTCCTTAAAACGTTCGCCCTTACTGTCTGTTTTCATGACAACGGATATATACCGTTTACCATCTTTCTTAGCAGTCCCTGTAAAGCAATACCCTGCCATATCGGTAAAACCGGTTTTTAGACCGTCTATTCCTTCATAATGGAATTGCTCAAAATTGACTGAGTCATGCGGGAGCATCCAGTTCAAATTTTCAACAGTATAGCCCTCAAACTCGATTGACGTCTGGCTGGTTACATCCAGAGCCTCTGGGTAGTCATTCACCAGATTATAAGCCAGCAATGCTGCGGATCTGGCTGATAACCGATTGGTGCCATTCGGATCCGTTCCTTCAGGCGCATTCTCACCGAGTGAACTGTTTGCCAATCCGGTTGAGTTAACAAAGTTATATTCAGGCAGACCCATTTCCTTTGCCTTCTCATTCATCTTCTTAACAAACTCACCTTCAGAACCTGCAACAAGTTCCGCTAGTGCAATGGTCGCACCATTATCTGAAAAGACAGCCATTGCATTATATAAATCTTCTACCGTATAATCCTTACCCTTTGTCAGACCGATACCTGAGAAAGTCGTATTGTCTGATATATCAAAGGCATAGTCACTAACCTGTGTTGTCGTATCCCAGCTGATTTTCTCATCCTTGATCGCTTCCTGAATCAGATATTCGGTCATCATCTTGGTCATACTAGCTGGAGGCAGTGCCATATCAGGCTTTTTGGCATAAATAACCTTTCCTGTTTCGGCATCAACCAGTATAGCTGATTTTGCATTTATATCCAGTGGTTCTGCTGCCTGCACAGAGAACGGCTGTACAGTTACGGTTGTCAGCACCACCAATGCTGCAAGCAATATTGACATACTTTTCTTCATGTTGTATTTCACTTTCTCTACCCCCGCCATATTTATGAAATGGTTCATTTATTTTAGATTAATTTTCACACCTAGATATTTTACCATAAAAACCAGAGAAAAAATAGATAGGGAAGGGCCCTATCTATCAAAAAATTAATAGATCATATTGACTATGAGCAATCAACCGTTAAGTCCGTTATATTTACGAATAATTCGGGGCTTCTTTTGTGATTTGCACATCATGCGGATGGCTTTCTCTTAATCCGGCATTTGAAATCCGGATAAACCGTGCATCATGACGCAATGCATCAACCGATCCCGTACCGCAATAGCCCATGCCTGCACGCAGCCCGCCCATTAACTGATGAACGGTATCAGCAAGCGGTCCTTTATAAGCTGTCCTTCCCTCAATGCCTTCCGGGACCAGCTTTTTGGAGTCCTCAGCCTCCTGGAAATAGCGGTCCTTGGAGCCAGATTTCATGGCACCAACCGAACCCATGCCGCGATAAACTTTATATTGCCTTCCCTGGAATATTTCCGTTTCTCCGGGACTTTCCGCTACGCCGGCAAACATGCTGCCGAGCATAACAGCATGTGCACCGGCTGCAAGTGCCTTAACAATATCACCGGAATACTTGATGCCGCCGTCAGCTATAACCGGAATACCATATTCGGAAGCTGCGACGGCGCAATCATGAACAGCGGTTATTTGCGGAACGCCGACACCGGCCACAACCCTGGTTGTACAAATTGAACCGGGGCCGATACCAACTTTCACCGCCGATACGCCTGCTTTAATTAATCCGACTGTTGCTTCAGCAGTTGCCACATTTCCCGCTATAATGGCGAGATTGGGGTATGCCTTCCGAACTGCATGCACATGATCGATTACACCTGAGGAATGACCGTGTGCCGTATCGATGACAATCACATCAACACCCGCTTCAACCAGCTTATCAATACGCGTCATCGCATCACCGGTTACACCGACGGCTGCTCCGGTTAATAGCCTGCCTATGGAATCTTTCGCTGCATTCGGGAATTCAATCACTTTTTCAATATCTTTTATCGTTATTAAGCCTTTCAATATATCATTTTCATCGGTTAAAGGCAGCTTTTCGATCCGATATTCCTGAAGCAGATGTGCAGCTTCTTCAAGCGTCGTCCCCACGGGTGCGGTTACCAGATCTTCACTTGTCATCACTTCTTTAATCGCGGTAGAATAATCCTGAATAAAGCGCAAATCACGGTTCGTCAAAATCCCGGTCAATTTTTGATCGTCGATATTATTAACGATTGGAACGCCGGAAATTCGGAATTTTCCCATTAAATGTTCTGCATCATAAACCTGATGCTCCGGGGTAAGAAAAAATGGATTCGTGATCACACCACTCTCTGACCGTTTAACACGGTCAACCTGTTCTGCCTGATCTTCAATCGACATATTTTTATGAATGACTCCCAATCCACCCTGACGAGCCATCGCAATCGCCATATCTGCTTCGGTTACTGTATCCATTCCGGCACTTATCAACGGAGCGTTAAGTCTGATTTTTTCAGTTAATGCTGTACTGACGTCGACATCTTTTGGCAGCACCTCGGATCTGTCCGGCATCAATAAAACATCATCAAATGTCAGTCCTTCTTTGGCAAACTTATCGTCACGCATCTTTCTTCCTCCTATCCTTAGTGGTGTTAGTGACATGATTATTATGTTGTCAATTGGTGAAACTAACGCATGTACACCAATCAAATTGCGATTCTATTGTTTTATAGAATACGCCAACCGGCATGCTTTTTCAATACAATAAGCGATATGTGATAAAAGAAATTTGATTCGGAAAATTTGCATTTTTAAAGGAGGGCGGTTTATGTCGAACAATGATTTGGCGAACTTCTTCACATATCTCCAGTCACAGCAAACAGCCCGTGCATATTTACAGAACTGTTATTGCCGGCTGCATGGTGTTGATAAAACTGTAAAAAGCTTCGAGAACTGTAATAAATTCATGCATTATCTGGACCATGGTCTCAGGTTTTATGAAAATGGCAGACAAATGGAAACCCTCATGCAGCCGATGCTGTTTTTTTATGGTATGGTTCATTTACTAAAAGCAGCTCTTTTAACGGCAAGACCGGATTATCCCGAATCAACAGCAATATTGGCACATGGTGTATCAAGCCGAAAACGCAAGAAAAAAAATTATACTTTTTTGGATGATGAAGTCAAAATCCAGCATAATGGATTGTTTCCTTATTTCTCTGAACACTTATTTTCAATCGGAAGGTCCCCATTCGAAAAAATAAAAATGGAGCAGCTGTTTTCGTTAATTCCCGAAATGTCGCCAATATTTAATTTTCATCACACCGAAAAAATGATTGAAATCGGGGATGTCGAAACCACCCGTTTACAATTTTCGACCTTGTTATTGGATAACTATCATTTGACGGAAAATGCCTTTATCAAGCGTATCAAATCCTATTTGCCGCCAATCAGCCGCACGGAAACAAAAACTGATTTTCTTCGGGTTGATTTAGCAGCACCGTTCAGCCCGGTAAATGCAAGTCCCTTTTTCACGGATATGCAAAACAGAATCGTTTATTTTCCGGCACATCGGGATCATTTTTTTCCAATTTCCGAAATCATGGTTCACTATTTGCTTCTTTATAACTTGAGCATGTTATGCCGCTATGAACCCGAGTGGTGGGGGGAGCTCCTGGCTGCCAGACCCGATGCGGACTATCCATTTATAAAACATTTCCTGACAATTACTGCCGAAAAAATGCCGCTGGCACTGGGGAAACAGTTAATGCGGATGAATGGCTGATTGATTTTCATTTTGTTTGAAGTTAAATTACCATTAAACAAAAAGGTGACCTATAACGAATCGAATCATAACCCGTTGTGGTCACCTGTTGAATCAGCTTGTCAGGATTATGATTCCTCATTTTCCTGATCGTCTGTTGACGCTGAACCTGTTTCAGTATTACCATCTTGCTCAGAATTTGCCTCTGGTTCCGGTTCTTCTTCCTCTACCTTTGCAACGGTTGCGACTTCTTCATCTTCCTGAAGGCGGATCAGTTTGACACCTTGTGCATTCCGTCCGGTCTGGGAGATTCCTTCAACCTGAATACGGATCAGCACACCGGCTGCGGTGATCAGCATGATATCTTCCTCTCCTGTTACAGCCTTCACCGCTACAACATGATTGTCATCTGACAGTTTACACGTGAAGATACCTTTACCCCCACGATTTGTCTTGCGATATTGATCCTCCGGTGTACGTTTGCCGATACCTTTATTGGTGACATGGAGTACTTGCAAATCTTGATCTAGTATCTCCATGGATACCACTTCATCATCTTCCCGCAACGAAATACCGCGTACACCTGCCGCATTTCTCCCCATTGAACGGACCTGCTCTTCTGAAAAACGGATAAGATAGCCATTTTTGGTGCCTATCATAATGTCTTTCGATCCGTCCGTCAGCCTGACTGAAATCAGCTCATCCTCTTCTCGCAGCCCGACAGCAATCAGCCCGCCTTTGCGTATGTTTGCAAATTGCGACAGCTTCGTACGTTTGGATAAACCGTGTCTTGTTGTGAAGAACAGGTAGTAATCCTCACTGTATTCGGAAACCGAAATGACCGCGTTGATCCATTCGTCTTTTTCAATCTGTAGCAGATTAATGATCGGTATGCCTTTTGCAGTCCGGCTGAATTCAGGAACTTCATACCCTTTGGCACGGTAAACTTTTCCTTTATTCGTGAAGAAAAGAATGGTGTCATGGGTTGAAGTGGATACCAGGTGTTCCACAAAGTCATCGTCATTTGTGCCCATGCCCTGGATCCCGCGGCCGCCGCGTTTTTGTGTCCGGTACGTCGATGCAGGCAAGCGCTTGACATATCCTTGGTGGGTAAGCGTAATGACGACATTTTCCTCAGGAATCAGATCTTCATCTTCAATAAAATCTGCTCCGCCGGAAACGATTTGTGTCCGGCGCGGATCATTATATTTTTCTTTTATTCCGGTCAGTTCTTCACGGATAATTTCCAGCACTTTTTCTTCATCGGCCAAAATGGCTTTCAATTCATCAATTTGTTTGAGAAGGTCGTTATATTCATTAGCAATTTTTTCCCGTTCAAGGCCTGTCAGACGCTGCAGACGCATATCCAGGATGGCCTGGGCCTGTTTCTCACTCAGACCGTAATTCTCCATCAAGCCATCACGGGCGATATCAGTTGTTTTTGAGTTGCGGATAAGCGAAATGACCTCATCCAGGTGGTCCAGTGCCACACGCAAACCTTCCAGAATGTGCGCGCGTGCTTCAGCCTTCCGCAATTCAAATGCAGTACGGCGTTTAACAATGACTTTCTGATGTTCCAAATAGTGCTCAAGGCACTGTTTAATGGTTAACACTTGCGGCCGTCCATCTACCAATGCCAGTGTATTGATGCCAAACGTCGTCTGCAAAGCCGTATATTTATATAAATTATTCAACACAATGTTTGGATTGGCATCACGGCGAAGTTCAATGACAACACGTAAGCCATTCCGGTCTGATTCATCACGCAGGTCTGTAATGCCATCAATCCGTTTGTCACGTACAAGTTCTGCGATTTTTTCAACTAACTTTGCTTTATTGACTTGATAAGGCAATTCGGTGGCAATGATGGTTGATTTGCCATTTGCCTGTTCATCAATATGCACTTTTGCCCGAATCGTCACAGATCCTTTACCCGTTTCAAACGCTTTGCGGATACCGCTTCTGCCGAGGATTTCTCCCGCTGTTGGAAAATCAGGGCCATAAATATAGTTTTC
Organism: Lentibacillus sp.; assembly: GCF_035301675.1. Taxonomy (NCBI): domain Bacteria; kingdom Bacillati; phylum Bacillota; class Bacilli; order Caryophanales; family Bacillaceae; genus Lentibacillus; species Lentibacillus sp. The sequence continues at coordinate 41,606 of NZ_DATGTT010000011.1, forward strand.
CATTAATTCATGAATCGTGATTTCAGGGTCCCTGCTGACAGCCAATACCGCATCAATCGTTTCGCCAAGATTGTGAGGCGGGATGTTTGTCGCCATACCAACAGCAATTCCGGCACCGCCATTAACAATTAGATTTGGAAATCGGGCAGGGAAAACAACCGGTTCCCGTTCTGTTCCGTCGTAGTTATCCGCGTAATCAACGGTATCTTTATTGATATCCCGCAATAATTCCATGGAAATTTTGGACATTCGTGCTTCCGTATAACGCATAGCTGCTGCTGAATCTCCGTCAACTGAACCAAAATTGCCATGACCGTCTACGAGCATATAGCGATAGCTGAAATCCTGTGCCATGCGCACCATCGACTCATAGACAGCCGAATCTCCATGCGGATGATACTTACCGATGACTTCACCTACGATACGGGCAGACTTTTTATACGCTTTATCTGCATGCATTCCAAGGTCGTTCATGGCATACAGTATTCTGCGATGGACAGGTTTCATGCCATCACGCACATCGGGCAGCGCCCGTGATACGATAACACTCATAGCATAATCAAGAAAAGATGTGCGCATTTCCTGATTAAGATTAATTTCCTGAACCCTGGGACGTTGTTCATCCGCCATTTAAAAATACCTCCAAATCTTCCTTCCTGAGTTGAACAGAATCGAACATTTATGGGCAGTTAGCCGCCGTTTTCCGTCAGACTTCCAATCTATTTTCTTTCAGACCGTTTTACTAAATATCCAGGTTCTGGACATATTGAGCATTTTCTTCGATGAAATTCCGACGTGGTTCCACTTTGTCACCCATCAACATATCAAAAATATTATCGGCATCCATGGCATCGGAAAGACCGACTTGAAGCAATGTCCGTGTTTCGGGATCCATGGTCGTTTCCCAAAGCTGTTCTGCATTCATTTCACCAAGACCTTTATAGCGCTGCAGTCCTGGTTTTGGCGACTCTGAAAGCTCATTCAATATGCGCTCCATTTCATTGTCATCATACGCATAATAAGCAGCTTTTCCCTGCTGGATTTTATACAATGGCGGCTGGGCAATATAAACGTAGCCATGTTCGATCAAAGGACGCATGTAACGATAGAAAAAGGTTAATAGTAATGTGCGGATATGCGCACCATCGACATCAGCATCGGTCATAATGACAACTTTATGGTAACGGGCTTTGGTAATATCAAAGTCTTCGCCGATACCGGTTCCCATTGCCGTAATCATTGCTCGGACCTCTCTATTGGATAAAATTCTATCAAGACGTGCCTTTTCAACGTTTAATATTTTCCCGCGTAACGGCAGGATAGCCTGGAAGTGCCGGTCCCGGCCCTGCTTGGCTGAACCGCCGGCAGAATCACCCTCAACAATATACAGCTCACTGATGCTTGCATCTCTTGAGGAGCAATCGGCAAGTTTACCGGGCAAGTTAGATACTTCAAGCGCGCTTTTGCGTCTCGTCAATTCACGTGCCTTCTTCGCCGCAATTCGTGCTCGTGATGCCATCAAGCCTTTTTCGACAACAATTTTAGCCACATCAGGATTTTCAAACAGGAACCTCGAAAAAGCTTCGCTGAATGCTGAATCTGTCACCTTTTTCACTTCACTGTTGCCGAGCTTTGTCTTTGTCTGGCCTTCGAATTGCGGATTCGGGTGCTTAATGGAAATGATGGCTGTCAGACCCTCGCGAACATCATCGCCGCTTAAGTTCGGATCATTTTCATTAAACATATTATTTTTACGTGCGTAATCATTAATCACCCTTGTCAGACCGGATTTAAAGCCTGATTCATGGGTCCCGCCTTCATACGTGTGAATATTGTTCGCAAACGAGTAAATGTTGCTGGCAAATCCGTCATTATACTGAATCGCTACCTCAACCATAATTTGCTCTTCTTCAGTTTCTGAATAAAACGGCTCATGGAGCACTTCACGGTTGCGGTTAATATATTCGACATATGAACTGATGCCGCCTTCGTAACAATATTCGACCGGCTCACGGTCAGCCCGTTTGTCTTCAAGCGAGACGGTTATCCCTTTATTCAGAAAGGCAAGTTCGCGCACACGCTGTTCGAGTAGATCAAAGTTGAATTCCGTCGATTCAACAAATATTTCCGGATCAGGTTTAAACTGTGTTTTGGTCCCGGTAATATCTGTTTCACCGACTGTTTCGATCTTTCCTTGTGGTATGCCTTTTTCGAAACCAAGATAGTAAATATTTCCATCGCGGTGTACGTAAACATCTAGACTGCTGGACAGGGCGTTGACAACAGATGCCCCGACACCATGGAGCCCGCCGGACACTTTATAATTGTCATTACTGAACTTTCCGCCGGCATGCAAGACTGTCATAATGACTTCAAGTGCAGGTTTACCGGTTTTTTTCTGAACATCAACCGGAATGCCGCGCCCGTTATCAATGACCGTTATACTATTATCTTTTTCAATAATGAGCTGAATTTTATCGCAGTAACCGGCAAGTGCTTCGTCAATACTATTATCGACGATCTCCCATACGAGATGATGCAGCCCTCTTTCACTGGTTGTGCCAATATACATTCCGGGTCTCTTCCGTACTGCTTCCAAACCTTCCAGCACTTGAATCTGATCGGCACCATAAGCTTGTTCATTTGTAATTTTTCTTTCTGCTGACATCTTTTCACCTACGTTTCCTGGAAAAACTTCTGTCTCGGCTCACTCAGACAACGAGTACTAAAGTTTTCGCATACTTTAATTCCATGAAGTGACCTTCATGACTTACTCAATCTCATCCGAATAATCATCCATTTTGCTGATTGTCGAAATCATACTGGCTCGTTTTTTCAGAGTAGAAACAGATAACGCACTGTAATAAATATTCTCTCTCGTTATAACAACTGACTTTATCTCGTCAGTTGGACCAAAAAGTGTATGCTGTTTTGTGGCATTTTCCATCATTTTCTCCATTATCCCCGATGATGTGACAACACTGTGATCAATAATGGAGATGACATCTTTAGACTGGATTACATTATCATTGCCAATATGAATAAACATCGTATTCCTCCACAGTCACGTTTCAACAGTACCATTCTCAACACGAAACAGTTGTGCTTCCTGCAATGTTTCATGATTAATGCCATTAACATTCGTCGTCGATACAAACGTTTGAACTTTGCCTTTGATTGTATTTAATAAATGGGATTGTCTGTGATCATCCAACTCACTCAATACATCGTCAAGAAGTAAAACCGGATATTCGCCTACTTCATTGCAGATAAGTTCAATCTCCGCCAGCTTTATAGATAGTGCTGCTGTCCGCTGCTGCCCTTGAGATCCATAGGTCTGGACATCTTTATCATTGACATAAAAAACGATATCGTCCCGGTGCGGCCCGATTAAGGTCGTGCCGCGTTCTATCTCTTTATTCTTCAGTTCATGGAATTTATTAGTATATATACTTTCTATCTTTTCCTTATTTGCCGATTCTGATACTTCAATTGTTGGCACATAGCTGATTTCAAGCCTTTCCGTACCATGGCTGATCGAATGATGAACCGGACTTGTCCATTTCCGGAGCAAATCGAGGAAAATAAATCGGCGTTCCAATAAAATAGCTGCATGCTGAACCAATTGATCCGTCAATACATCCAGCATTGTTTTATTCTGTATTTCACGACGTTGCAGCTGCTTTAATAAGTGATTCCGCTGCTTCAATATCTTTTGGTACTGTCCAAGGTGATAAATATATGTTGGCTGAATTTGCCCAAGTTCCATATCGATAAATCTTCTTCTTGTCTGCGGCGGCCCTTTAACAAGCGATAAATGCTCAGGAGCAAACATAACGACGTTAAATGCACCGATATAATCGCTTAATTTCCGCTGTTCAATATGATTTAATTTTGCCTTTTTTCCTTTTGTCGACAAAATGATTTCAAGGGGGATTGTCTGGTTCCTCTTTGTGACCCTGCCTTCTATTTTAGCATACTCCCGCTCCCATGTGATAAGTTCCTTTTCTCTTGGAGTACGATGTGATTTTGAAAAAGCAAGTACATATACTGCTTCCATCAGATTGGTCTTTCCCTGCGCATTTTCACCAATAATCACATTGATCTTATTGTTGAACCTAATATCCAGTTTCTCATAGTTCCGATAGTTTTTTAATTGCAATTGTTCAATGTTCATGTGAATTCCCCGTATTTAATTCCGGATGACAACGTAAGATCCGATACCTTCCATTTCGATTACGTCACCCGGGTAAAGTTTTCTTCCTCTGCGGTGTTCGGGTTCACTGTTAACAAGCACTCCCTGATCCTGCAAAAAGGTCTTAACCATACCGCCGGAATCCAGTACATTCAACAATTTGATTAATTGGCCAAGCTGGATATAGTCCGTCTCAATTTGAATTTTTTCAGGTTCATACATGATGATCACCAGACTTTTCACTATATTGATTGACGTATTTGTACTTCTTACCTATTTTACTAAAGATTTGGTGCTATGGGAAGGAAAGATGCTTTAATTATTATAAAATCAGCGATTAATGGCAGTTTTCCGGAGAATGGAAGAGGAAGGAAATCGACGGATCGGCCGATTTCCATTTGTCTTACTTAATAAGTCCTTACTGGCAAAATCAGTTGTAAAATTGAATCATCATCAACAGGGCGAATAATGAACGGGCGCATGGCTCCGGTAAATTTAATGACAACCTCGTCACTCTCAATGATCTTCAAGGCATCCAGCATATATTTTGAACTGAATGAGATTTTTAAATCTTCACCTTCAAGTGACTCCGCTGTGATTTCTTCAGCCACCTGACCGACTTCAGGCGAATTGCTGGTAATTTGCAAAATTCGATTATCCTGGGCAGTCAATTTTACGACATTATTCCGCTCTTCTCTGGCAAGCAAGGACGCCCTGTCAATGGTATTAATTAATCCTTTTGTTTTAACATGAAGCGTTGTCTGGCTTTGTTCTGGAATCAGACGGGATGTTTCCGGGTAATTCCCGTCGAGTAATCTCGACAAGAAATTTAAATGCTTCGTACGGAACATAATTTGATTATTTGTGATATTGATTTCTACTTTTTCGCCTTTATCGTCCAGAATTTTATTCAGTTCGTTCAGACTTTTACCCGGAACAACGATACTTGGCAGATTTAATGTGACACCTTCCAGTGGAATAGTGCGCAGTGCAAGCCGGTGACTGTCTGTAGCAGTGAAATGCAATTTTTCATTTTCGATTTTGATATTGACACCGGTTAGGATAGGTCTGGTTTCCATTGCTGAAACAGCAAAAACGGTTTGTCTGATTAAGTTTTTCAGCAGGTCTGATTGGATTTCAAAACTGTTTTCCGTCTGCAAAACAGGCAGTTGCGGATATTCGCTGGCATCCTGTCCGTTCAGGTTAAATTTAGCCTTGCCTGATTGAATGGTCACATTAAAATTTTCATCAGCTTCAATTTCAACGGTGTCCTCCGGTAGTTTCCGAACAATATCCGGAAAATAGCGTGCCTGCAGAACGACACTGCCTGTTTCAATTTGTTCGACATAAACTATGCCGTCCTCTTCTGCAGGAATGAACGATTCGATTGAAACATCAGAATCACTCCCAGTTAATGTAATGCCATTTGCAGTCGTTTCAATTTTCATCCCAGTCAAAATCGGAATAGCAGTTCTGGATGAGATAGCTTTCATGACATCCTGGACACTGGAAATTAACTGTTGACGCTGAACGATAAATTTCATGAACTTAATTCTCCTTTTGGATACATATATTTATTATTTTTTTATAAAAATATAGTAATAACAGTAATAATGTCTGTGATTATGTGGATATCTTCGAGAACTTTGCTGTACGAAAGTTATACACATGTGGATAGAGTGTTTACAAGTGTGCAAGCTTAATTCACATGATTAACAACATGATAATCTATAATGATTTCATCTGTTCTTTTAATTCTTCGATATCCCGGTGCAACAGTGTGTCATTATCCATCATTTTCACAATCTTTTCGTGGGCATGAATGACGGTTGTATGATCCCTTCCGCCAAATTCCTCACCAATTTTAGGCAATGAAAAATCTGTCAGTTCACGTGATAGATACATCGCAATCTGTCGGGGGAATGCGATTGCCTTTGTCCGTTTTTTTGCCGCAAAATCTTCCAATTTTACATTATACTTTTCTCCGACCGCTTCCTGAATGCCTTGAATGGTAATGGCGCGCGGTTTATTGCTTGGGATGATATCCTTCAGTGCGTCTGCAGCAAGTGAGGCATCAATATCCTGATTAATGAGTGAAGAATAGGCCACTACCCGGATTAATGCACCTTCCAGTTCACGGATATTGGTATCAATCTGATTAGCAATATAAAGCATCACTTCATTTGGAATATCGAGTCCATCCGCTTTTGCTTTTTTCGACAAAATTGCAATTCGTGTTTCCAGATCCGGCGGTGTAATGTCCGTAATCAGTCCCCACTCAAATCTTGAACGCAGCCGGTCTTCAAGTGTCGGAATTTCTTTCGGCGGACGATCACTGGAAATGACGATCTGTTTATTTTCTTCATGAAGTGCGTTAAATGTATGGAAAAATTCTTCCTGTGTTGATTCTTTTCCAGCGATAAATTGAATATCATCGATTAATAGAACGTCGACATTGCGATACTTATTTCGGAATTGAGTCGCTTTATTGTCCATAATTGCATTGATAAATTCGTTCGTAAACTTTTCGGATGTTAAATAAACAACGTTTGCTTCAGGATTGTGGTCCTGGACGTAATGCCCGATGGCGTGCATCAGGTGCGTTTTGCCAAGACCGACACCACCATAAATGAATAATGGGTTGTACGCTTTTGCAGGGGCTTCTGCCACAGCAAGTGATGCAGCATGTGCGAAGCGGTTTCCGGACCCGATCACGAATGTATCAAATGTATATTTGGAGTTCAGCATCGTTTTGGTATGATTTGAACCGCCATTATTTTCTATCGGGACTTTTTTAGGAGCAGGATCCTCATCATCAACCGAATCATTTGCATCCGGAATAATAAATCGCGTCGATAAACGGGCACCTGTTATTTCCAGTAAAATTTCATCTATTAATTTAGTATATCGGCCTTCAAGCCAGTCGCGTGCAAATTCATTTGGCGCCAGAACAGTTAATGTGTCTTCTTTTAATGATTGAGCTTTTGTATTTTTTAGCCAGGTTTCAAAGCTCGGTTTGCTGATTTTCTCCTCAATCTTCTCCAGCGTCGCATGCCATAGTTCATCGATGTTTTCCAACTGACTTCACCCCTTTCAGTCTTGATAAGATGATAGAAAAACCCTTTCGCGATGAACATCCTGACAGGGAGATACGGAAAGGTTTTCTGTTAAAAATGTGTGCATATTTGATTGTGGATGTTTAAGCATGGTTACTGCAGCATAATCAAAGGGTTATGTACGTTATCCACACTTTTGTTGATAGTTTAATAAACAGAGGTGTGTATATATATCCACACATTATCCACACCCTGTGGAAAAAGAAAAGGTGATATCATTTATTACACATGTTAAAACACAGTTATAATATCAGAAAAAAGCGCATCATGCAACGCTTTTTCGACACTTATCCACATTATCCATCAGTTGTAGACAATATTTATCCACACTACTATATTTTGTGAGTAATTTGTCGATACGTGTTGTGAATAAAAATTTTTCGATAAAAAAATATAACAGGTAGGTGTGGATAAAATTTAAACGATGAAAAGTTGACAGGTGGAATTGATTTTCATTATAATATCTTAGACTGCCTTTAAAATTGTGTAGTGTTATGTTTGAATTCCTCAGGGAGGTGTATGATAAATGAAGAGAACATTTCAGCCAAATACGCGCAAACGGAAAAAAGTACATGGTTTCCGTAAACGGATGAGTACAAAAGACGGACGCCAGGTATTGAAGCGCCGTCGCCGTAAAGGAAGAAAAGTATTGTCTGCATAGACCACTGACATTATCAGTGGTCTTTTTTCCACTATAGCGGGAAAATGAATGGTGAAGGTGATCGGATTGAAAAAAATATACCGGGTAAAAGATAATGAGGAATTCCAGTATGTGTTCAAACATGGGAAGTCATTTGCAAACCGGCAGCTTGTTCTATATTATATAGAAAAACCTGGACAGGAGCATTTCCGCATTGGGTTATCTGTCGGTAAAAAAATAGGTAATGCTGTTATGAGAAATCGTATCAAACGTTATCTGCGCCAGGCATTTATTGAGCTGGAAGACTATGTAAGGCCGACAAACGATATTATTATCATTGCACGACACCCGACAAGGCAGATGAATTTTCACCAGGTGAAAAAGAGTTTAGTTCACTTATTGGCCAAAGAACGGCTGTTGTTAAAAAAATAACGGGCTTTTTTGATTATATATGGAATCTTCTATTGATTTAATGGTAAAATAGCTATTAGGTTTTATACATAGGTTGTTTTTTTGCTTGTTAGGAGGAAATAAATTGCGTAAAAAGATTTGGCTGCTTATAACCTTAATTGGGTTATTGGCACTTCTTTCTGGATGTACGGATATAAGAGAACCAATCACTCCAGAGAGTACTGGAATTTGGAATTCATATTTTGTATGGCCGTTATCACAGGTTATTACTTATTTTGCAAATATGTTCAACGGAAGTTATGGATTAGCTATTATTGTTGTAACTGTCATTGTCCGCTTAATTCTTCTGCCGCTGAACGTTAAGCAGTTAAAAAGTTCTAAAGCCATGCAGGATATTCAACCTGAACTTAAGGAACTGCAACAGCAATATTCATCAAAAGATGCGAACACCCAACAAAAACTGCAGCAGGAAACGATGCAGTTATTCCAGAAACATGGGGTGAACCCGCTTGCTGGATGTTTGCCGATATTTGTGCAAATGCCGATTCTGATTGCGATGTATCATGCCATTATGCGGACGCCGGAAGTGCAGGAGCATACCTTTCTGTGGTTTCAATTGGGAACCTCGGATTATATTTTGCCGTTGATTGCCGGTGGTGCAACGTTTATTCAGCAAAAGATGATGATGGGCGGTAGCCAGGCTGCCCAAAACCCGCAAATGATGGTGATGCTTTATGTCATGCCGATCATGATTATAGTTATGGGTTACATTCTTCCAGCAGCATTAGCACTGTACTGGGTAGTGGGGAATGTGTTTATGATTGCTCAGACGGTTTTCATCCGTAAACCGATGATGGATAATCAAAAAACTGGGGGAGACAAAAAGTGAGAGAAATAACTGCTAGTGGACAAACGGTTGAAGAAGCGGTCCAATCAGCATTAGAGCAGTTAGACACCACAAGGGACCATGTTAAAGTTGAAGTGATTGATGAAGGGAAAAAAGGGCTTCTGGGTGTATTTGGATCCAAGCGCGCCTTTGTTAAGGTGATGATGGAAAAAAATCAGATTGAAGAAGCCGAAACATTCCTGCAGGATGTAACTGGTAAGATGAACGTCGAAGCTGACATGACAACGACAGTTTCGGAAAATCACGTCACGTTTGACTTATCAGGTGATAAAATTGCTTTATTGATCGGCAAGCGCGGGCAGACATTGAATGCCATTCAATATCTGGTACATCTTGTCTTAAATAAGGACGGAGACCAGTATTACACCGTTAGCGTTGATGCGGAAGGGTATCGCGGAAGAAGGAGAGAGACGCTTGAATCCCTGGCACATAAAATGGCCGATAAAGCGCTAAGAACGAATAAAACAGTAACACTCGAGGCTATGCCTGCATTTGAACGTAAAATTATTCATAACGCATTACAGACGAATGAGCAGGTAAAAACGATCTCAGAAGGCGTTGAGCCGCATCGTCATATTGTTATAAAATCATAGTAGGTTGAGAACCTCCGGAAATCGGGGGTTTTTTGTTATAGGCTGTTTATCAGTTAGCTCGAAAAGATACGCTTGCGCTCGAAAATGCAGAAGTTTCACCCGTTCCCGCTGATTACTATTATGAAGAACCGGAACTTTAAGCTGAGTATATTTCCGCTGCGGTCTTTGGAGATAGAAGGAAATCCTTTATTCACATGTGGATAAAGGATTTCTTATTGGTTATAAATAGTAACACTGTGGATAAGTTTATTTTTGATGAAATTTATGATATTCTATGATATTAGTGACAGAAAAAAAGAGTGCTTTTGATATAGATAATTCAATGTAAGATGGAGGTGAGATGAATGGAGACAGATACGATTACAGCAATATCCACACCGGTTGGTGAAGGAGCGATTTCAATTGTCCGGCTGAGCGGTTCAGCAGCAATCCCGGTAACTGCGAAATTGTTTGAGGGTAAATATCTGCATGATGTCGATTCGCATACCATCCATTACGGGAAAATCATTGATCCCGAAACAAATGAGGCTGCTGAGGAAGTCATGGTTACGATCATGCGGGCACCAAAGACGTTTACACGCGAAGATGTTGTGGAAATTAATTGTCACGGCGGCATGGTGGCCGTTAATCGTGTGCTTGAAATTATTCTTGAACAAGGTGTGCGGATAGCAGAACCGGGCGAGTTTACCAAACGTGCTTTCCTGCACGGGCGAATCGATTTATCACAGGCAGAAGCAGTCATGGATTTAATCCGGTCAAAAACCGACAAAGCCATGTCGGTTGCACTCAAGCAAATGGATGGACGGCTCTCACAGTTGATCGGACGTCTCAGACAGCAGCTGATTGAAACAGTTGCACATGTTGAAGTGAATATCGATTATCCGGAATATGATGATGTTGAGGAAATGTCACACGAGATGATGCGGACGAAATCAAAGGAAGTGCATGCCGAAATTGAGCATTTGCTTGAAGTCGCCAAACAGGGAAAGATATTGCGTGAAGGACTGTCCACTGCGATTATCGGAAGACCGAATGTGGGCAAGTCTTCATTGATGAATACACTAGTCCAGGAAAATAAAGCGATAGTGACTGAGGTTCCCGGGACAACCCGTGATATTATTGAGGAGTATGTCAATGTCCGCGGCGTTCCCCTGAAACTTGTGGATACTGCCGGAATACGCGAAACAGAAGATATCGTGGAAAAAATCGGTGTAGACCGTTCGCGGAAAGTACTGGAAGAATCAGATCTTATTTTATATATCTTAAATTATAACGAAGAACTGACCGAAGAAGATAAAAAACTTTTTGAAGCGGTCCAGGGTTTGGACTATATTGTGATTATTAATAAAACTGATTTGGAACAAAAACTTGACTTGGAAAAAGTTAATGAGCTCGCTGAAGATAAACCGGTCATAACTGCTTCTTTAATTAAAGAAGAAGGAATTGATGAATTGGAATCAGCCATTTCCGAAACATTCTTTGCCGGTGATATTGATACAGGTGACATGACGTATGTCTCCAATATCCGCCACATCCAATTGCTTAAACAGGCTAAACAGGCACTGGAAGATGCCATGAGCAGTCTTGATATGGAAATGCCGCTTGATATCGTCCAGATTGATATCACACGCACATGGGAGTTTCTGGGCGAAATTATAGGTGATACAGCCAGTGACAGTTTAATTGATCAGTTATTTTCACAATTTTGTTTAGGAAAATAACGTGAATTTGAATATAAACGACATGATGATTTGAAATAATCACAAACAGAAAGGGTGAAAACGATGGTATATGAAGCCGGACGTTATGATGTAATTGTTATTGGTGCCGGTCATGCCGGTGTTGAAGCAGGTGTCGCGGCAGCAAAAATGGGCGCGAAAACATTAATGCTGACACTGAACCTTGATATGGTTGCTTTTATGCCGTGCAATCCGTCACTTGGCGGTCCCGCTAAAGGTATTGTTGTTCGTGAAGTTGACGCACTGGGTGGTGTGATGGCGAAAGTTATTGATAAAACCTACATCCAGATGCGTATGCTGAACACCCGCAAAGGGCCGGCAGTTCAGGCATTGCGGGCACAAGCGGATAAGCCGCTTTATATTAAAGAAATGAAACATGTTCTCGAAAATCAGGAAAACCTGACACTGAGACAAGGCATGGTCAATGAACTGATTATGGAAGACGGTGAATGTAAAGGTGTTGTTACAGAAACGAAAGCAGCTTATTATGCTGATAATGTTATCGTAACAACTGGTACATTCATGCGCGGTAAAGTACTGATGGGTGATCTCGAATATGAAAGTGGTCCGAATAACCAGCGGGCGTCCATCAAACTTTCCGAAAACCTTGAAGAGCTTGGTCTGGACATTACGCGATTCAAAACGGGTACACCACCGCGCGTGAACAGTCATTCAATCGATTATTCCAAGGCAGAAATTCAACAGGGAGACGAAAAACCACAAAGTTTTTCATATGAAACGACAGAATATATTACGAACCAAATTCCGTGCTGGCTCACGTATACGAATGAATTTACGCACCAGCTCATTAACGATAATCTGTCATCATCCGCCATGTATTCCGGTATGAAACGCGGAACAGGACCACGTTACTGCCCGTCAATTGAAGATAAGATTGTCCGGTTTAATGATAAGCCGCGCCACCAGGTCTTTCTTGAGCCTGAGGGCAGAGATACAGAAGAAGTATATGTTCAAGGGCTGTCAACATCGCTTCCGGAAGATATCCAGCATGATATGGTTAAAACAGTGCCCGGACTTGAAAATGCTGAAATTATGCGCGGCGGATATGCTATTGAATATGATGCGGTAGTTCCGACCCAATTATGGCCCACAATGGAAGTGAAAAGTATTCCAGGCCTGTTTACTGCCGGGCAAATTAATGGCACATCAGGTTATGAGGAAGCAGCAGCACAAGGAATTATGGCTGGTATTAATGCTGGTGCAAAAGTGTTCGGCAAAGAGCCTTTGATTCTCGACAGGTCCCGTGCATATATCGGCGTCCTGATTGATGACCTCGTTACCAAAGGAACCAAAGAACCATATCGTCTTCTGACATCCAGAGCCGAATACCGTTTATTATTGCGTCATGATAATGCTGACTTGCGTTTAACCGAAATCGGTTATAATTACGGCTTGATTAATGACGAACGCCATAGTCAATTTGCCGAGAAGCAGCGTCTTGTCGAAGAAGAGAAAAAGCGGCTTGGCAAAATTGTTATCAAACCGGAAGAACCTGTTCAGCAAATGCTGGAAAATGCAAACGGCTCACCACTAAAAGAAGCTGTAAAAGCATACGATATGCTGAAACGGCCGGAAGTAACGTATAAAATGCTGGAAGGTGTCATCGAAACAGACGATAATCTTCCGGATATTGTCAAAGAACAGGTTGAAATACAAATCAAATATGAAGGTTATATTAAGAAGGCAAATGAACAAGTAGACCGTATGCTTAAAATGGAAAATAAAAAGATTCCGGATAACATTGATTATGATGATATTGATGGCATTGCCTTTGAAGCAAAAGAAAAACTAAAAAGAATCCGTCCGCTGTCTGTTGGTCAGGCGTCACGGATATCAGGGGTTAACCCGTCAGATGTATCCATACTGCTTGTTTATATCGAACAAGGCAAAGTGGCTCGTGTAGCCAACTAGCTGTTAAAGGAGCAAACGATTCATGAAACCGGAACAATTTGTGCATGCGTTGTATGAGCAGGGAATCGAATTGGATGAAAAACAAACAGAGCAATTTGCTGATTATTTTCAGATTTTGGTGGAGTGGAACGAAAAAATAAATCTGACCGCTTTAACAGATGAGGAAGATGTGTATTTGAAACACTTTTATGATTCTATTTCCGCTGCATTTTATCATGATTTTACGGGGAACTTTACTATTTGTGATGTGGGTGCTGGGGCGGGATTCCCCAGTATCCCGCTTAAAATCTGTTTCCCTGATATGAACATAACCATTGTCGACTCCTTACAAAAACGGATTAACTTTTTAAATCAATTGGCAGCAAGACTGGGTCTTGAAAAAGTTGCTTTTTATCATGATCGTGCTGAATTTTTGGTAAAAATAAACAATTCCGGGAATCATTTGATATTGTCATTTCACGGGCTGTGGCCCGAATGTCTGTATTGACCGAATTATGTTTGCCGCTTACAAAGATAAATGGCTTATTTATTGCGATGAAAGGATCGCAGGCTAAAGATGAATTTAACGATGGTCAAAATGCTGTGAACATTTTGGGTGGGGGACTCGATAAAATCCATACATTCCAATTACCCGAAGAAGACAGCGAGCGGTCTATTATATCCATACATAAAAATCAAAAAACGCCTAAAAAGTACCCGCGAAAACCGGGACTGCCAAACAAGAGTCCTATCACTTAACCTTTCCTGTATGTTAGCCCAAAGATTATATGGTGATTTCATACTCATTCAGAAATATATATGATAAAATGAGGATAGGATTTGACGGATTCGATAGATTGTCGTGATAGATAAATTTTCCTCTATGAATAAATAAACTTCATAAATTGTTTCACGTGGAACAATTTTAGTTGCGATGATATATTTTTTGTGGGCATTTAAAAGGGAAAGTACCGGTTTGTAGTGAAAGAACATGATTGTAAAGGTGGTGTTAGGTGGTGGTTAGACCGTTAAACCGAATTTTTGGTATGGGCGGTAAAAATGAATCTGTACCAGAGGAAGAAAACTACCATCCGGATGAGGTAACCGAAATTTCTATTGAAAAAATAGAACCGAATAGATTTCAGCCGAGATCTGTGTTCAATGAAGAAAAAATAAATGAGCTGGCACAAACGATCCTGACACACGGAATGATTCAGCCGATAGTTGTCCGAAAGTTGGAAGATGAAGATAAATATGAACTTATTGCCGGTGAGCGCAGATGGCGTGCGGCACAAACACTAGAATGGGAAAATATTTCTGCAATCATCCGCACCATGACAGATACGGAAATTGCCTCTGTTGCGTTAATTGAAAACCTGCAGCGTGAGGAATTAACAGTTATCGAAGAAGCGAGTGCCTATGCAAGGCTGCTGGACTTGCATGAATTAACACAGGAAGCTTTAGCACAGCGGCTTGGAAAAAATCAGTCAACCATTGCTAATAAACTAAGGCTCTTAAAGCTTCCCGAACAGGTACAAACTGCTGTGTTGGATAAGCAAATAACAGAAAGACATGCACGGGCATTAATTAAAATAAGCGAGCCGGAAAAACAAGTGGAAATGCTGGAGAAAATTCTAGATAAGGATTTAAATGTAAAGCAGACTGAAGAACAGATTGAAAATATAAATCAGCCTGATGAAAAACCGGCGAAAAAACGCCCCAAGCGTAAAGGCGTCAATAAAGATGTCCGTATTGCCATGAATACAATCCGTCAATCTCTGAATATGGTTTCCGACACGGGAATTGATGTTGAGACGGATGAAGAGGAACTTGATGATTTTTATCAAATAACAATCAAAATACCAAAGAAGAATTAATATATTCTATTATGCACACTAAAACACCATTCATCTTTGCAAAATTACAAGATGAGTGGTTTTTAAATCCATAAATTTAAATGGAAACTCCTGCAAAATGGTGAGTGGCAGGAATACTCTCAGTTATAGCTAATCAAAACATATTTAACATAAGTTTTTCTATAAAATATCATTTTAATAGGCGCTTGTCTGAAAAAAGTGATAGAATTATAAGTATAGATATTAGGTAGGTGACAGCATGGGAAAAATAATGGCCATTGCAAATCAAAAGGGTGGCGTTGGCAAAACAACATCAGCAGTAAACTTGAGTGCAGGTCTTGCACAACTGAAAAATAGAGTACTGGTCGTCGATATTGATCCACAGGGTAATGCTACCAGTGGTTTAGGCATAAGCAAAGCCGATATGGACCAGTGTATTTATAATGTTCTGGTAGAAGATCTGCCTGCGGAAGAAGTTTGTGTCCCGACACAAGTTGAAAATTTGGATATTATACCTGCCACTATTCAACTTTCAGGCGCTGAAATAGAGCTTGTTTCTACGATTTCACGTGAAATTCGACTTAAAAAAGCACTGGAAGACCTTAAAGAACAATATGATTATATTATTATTGACTGTCCGCCGTCTTTAGGGCTACTTACCATTAATGCCCTGACATCAGCGGATACGGTGCTGATACCTGTCCAATGTGAGTATTATGCACTGGAAGGACTAAGCCAATTATTAAATACGATTCGTTTAGTACAAAAACATTTGAATAAAACCTTAATGATTGAAGGTGTTTTGCTGACAATGCTTGATGCACGGACAAACCTGGGCATTCAAGTGATTGAGGAAGTGAAAAAATACTTTCAGGACAAAGTCTATCAGTCAGTCATCCCAAGAAATGTCCGTTTGGGAGAAGCACCAAGTCATGGGGAGCCGATTCTCAAGTATGACCCTAAATCAAAAGGTGCTGAAGTATATCTTGAATTAGCAAAGGAAGTGGTCAGCAATGGCGAAAGGGTTGGGTAAAGGAATAAATGCTTTTTTTCCACCTGAGCTTGAAGAAGAGACTGAAGATGTCATTCAGGAAATTCCGGTAGATGAGTGCCGTCCAAATCCTTATCAACCAAGAAAGACCTTCCATGCAGATGCTATCGAAGAATTAAAGGATTCAATTCTGGAATACGGCATTGTACAGCCATTAATTGTGCGAAAAAGTATCAAGGGTTACGAAATCATTGTTGGTGAACGGCGTTTTCGTGCGGCTAAAGAAGCTGATTTGGAAACACTTCCGGCGGTTGTCAAAGATTTGTCAGATGACAAAATGATGGAAGTCGCTCTGCTGGAAAACTTGCAGCGTGAAGATTTAACAGCTATTGAAGAAGCACACGCTTACCAGAACTTAATGAATGAACTCGGCATTACTCAGGATGAATTATCGAAACGACTCGGGAAAAGCCGGTCACATATTGCCAACATTGTTCGCCTTCTTTCGCTCCCTGAACAGGTGGTTGCCTATATTAACAACGGTGAACTGTCAATGGGGCATGGGCGTGCACTGCTTGGTGTTAAGGATAAGGATAAAGTGATTCCGCTGGTTAATAAAATACGTCATGAAAATCTGAATGTGCGTCAGGTCGAGCAATTGATCGTGCAAATGAATGAAAAGCCGAAAGAGAAAAAAGAAAAGCCGAAGAAAGACATCTTTCTGGAGGAGCGTGAATCTGTATTACGCGACCGGTTAGGTACAGCGGTTTCTATTAATCGGGGTAAACGCAAAGGAAAAATCGAGATAGAATTTTACTCAAATGAGGATTTGGAACGTATATTGGAAACGTTGGAAAAATAATGATAGAAAGACTGACTCAGTGAACAAAAATTAGTCAGTCTTTTTCTTTACATATCTCCATTAATAAAAGGGTGTTAAACATGATATATTTTGATCAGGCGGCATCATCCCATCCAAAACCCCCGGTAGTAGGGGAAGCGATGCTCTATGCGCTGAATGAGATAGGCGCCAATCCCGGCAGAGGGAGTCATAAATTGGCTAAAGAAGCAGCAGGTATTATAACAAAGACAAGAAAAACTGCATCACGAATCTTCGGCTGCAGCGATCCTAAAAAAGTATTGTTTTACCAAAACGCAACAGCTGCCTTAAATCAGGCAATAAAAGGGCTGCGGTGGTCAAAAGGGGACCATGTTATTGCCACAACCTTTGAACATAACTCGATCAGAAGGCCGTTGGAAAGTATCAATAAGCAGTATGGAGTGAGTGTTACATATGTACCTTGGAACGGAGATGAATCAGAGTTTTTAAAGCAAATTGGTAACTCGATCAGAACTGAAACGAGACTGATTGCGGTAACCCATGCTTCCAATGTAACCGGAGCTGTTACCCCGGTTGAACAAATTGCTTCAGTTGCCAATCAAAGTGACATACCAATACTAGTTGATGCATCGCAAACAGCCGGGCATAAGACGCTGCATATGAGGAACATGGGGATCGATATGATGGCGTTGCCTGGCCATAAAGGTTTATTGGGGCCTCAGGGGACAGGCATGTTGATGATCGAAGGTGACATCGATTTACATCCACTGAATCATGGTGGTACCGGCAGCTATTCCGAAAACCCTGGTCAGCCGTCACAGTGGCCGGAAAGACTGGAAAGCGGGACATTAAATACACCGGGTATCGCAGGACTCCATGCCGCAATGCAATCTTATGAAACACGTAATATTGGTAATGTTCCACGTGAAACAATTTTGAGCCAAACAGTTTTGCAAGGACTGAAACAGATCGAAGGCATCACGTGTTATGGACCTGATGTACAGGATGAACGCATGCCGATTGTTGCGTTTAATGTTTTGAATATTCCATCACAGGAAATAGCGATGGTGCTTGATTCACATTATGACATAGCTGTCCGGGCAGGTCTTCATTGCAGTCCGCTCACACATGAAACGTTAAACACAACTAATCGGGGTGTCGTCAGGGCAAGTTTTAGCATGTATAACACAGAAGAAGAGGCTGAACAATTTTTACAGGCGATACAGGAAGTAACAGAATCTTATAATCTTGTGTAAGATAATAAAATGGAGATGGACCAATGGCTTTATTCGGAACAATTGTTAATGGCGTTTGTATTATTGCTGGAAGTTTGCTTGGATTATTTTTTACGAAGATACCGGAACGATATAAAGAAACAGTTATGCATGGAATAGGCCTGGCGGTTATCTTAATAGGTCTCCAGATGGCTCTGGAAACAGAAGCGATTATTGTTGTGTTATTAAGTTTGTTGACGGGCGCCATTATTGGGGAACTCATACACCTAGAAGAAGGACTTAACCGGATAGGGGACTGGATAGGAAGGAAATTCACGACAAAAAATGATAATTTTAGTGTTGCCCAAGGGTTTATAACAGCATCACTCGTGTTTGTGATTGGTGCTCTGTCAGTCATCGGAGCATTGGACGGCGGCTTGCGTGGCGATCATGAAGTGTTGATAACTAAAGGTGTAATTGACGGTTTTGTTGCACTTGTATTAACAACAACACTCGGATTGGGCGTTATTTTATCAGTCATTCCGGTTGTCGTGTATCAGGGATCGATTGCCTTGCTTGCTACACAAATCAATCAATGGGTGCCCGAATCGTTTTTAAATGGACTTATTGGTGAACTGACTGCAGTCGGCGGTCTATTAATTATGGCAATCGGTCTTAATTTATTAAAAATCGTTCAAATAAGAGTAGGTAACCTGCTGCCGGCGATTGTGACAGTTGGAATCGTCTATTACATCTATTTGTTATTTTGATATAAGGGCTGAGAGCCTTCGCTGCGGAAAAATACTCGCTTTCCACGGGAAACGCTTCAGCCTCCTCAGCTCGCTCCTCGCTTGCGGGGTCTTCAGACTGTCCTTTCCCGCTGGAGTTTCGCATTTATCCGCAGCGGTGTTAACCTTTAAACCATTAAGTTACTACATCACAATTTATGAATTTTGTGTCAAAAAAACAACCATAGAAACAGCTAATATGAATCATTGAAAACCTCTGCCATATTGGGCAGGGGTTTACATTTCCCCTTCCAAAGGCTCCTGTCTTTCAGGTGCAACGACCGTCGAAAGTGATGTCGTATACGTCAATTGCTGATCAATTTTTTCCAAAAGCGAAGCAACACGCTTCGCCATATCAACAACAAGGGAGAGCCGTGTGTTCTGCAAAGTAGTGAATTCCATGAATCCGCTGATATTAACGACACCGGTCACATGAATATCACCAATGGCTGGAAGGTTTTTATTTAAAGCTGCTCCCGGATTCAGTGAGCCGACATCAGCAATAATGCTGCCTACTGAAGCAGCTTTTCCCAATGAAGCATCGACTGCTATAACAAATCCATCTTGGTGATGTTTATAAATGTGCTGTATGTAATCCGGCATATTTGTGGCATGGACAGGTTCAGGCAAAGTGCCGTATACGTTTAAGTGCTTTGGTTTCAGCTCCGATAGATAGGACCCTATTAAAGGCCCGAGCGCATCACCTGTCGACCGGTCTGTTCCAACACAAACCACAACATATTCTTTCGGCAATTCCGGAAGCCAGGAAATAATTCGTTCATTCATTTTATCAAGAAGATCCGGGTTCATATAATTGATCTGGAGTTTTTCTTTTTTTGTGATGAAACGATTCATTAGATTCATAGCTTTTCCTCCACAAACATATTGGTATTAGTATACGGAGAAAATTATCAAACTATACCTGGATAAACATAATGGAGGAGAAGCAATGTTGCGAGCAGGTTTGAAATGGATGTTTTTAATCATCGGGACAACAATTGGTGCCGGCTATGCTTCGGGGAGGGAGTTATGGCAGTTTTTCGGCCATGAAAGCGGACTGGCTATCCTGTTATTTGCCGTGTTTTTTTCGATATGCTGTTATGTCATTATGCATGTAAGTTATCAAAAGAAATCAAGTGATTATTTACCGGTGCTTCGCGATATTGTGGGGGACAAGCTGGCAAAAGTATATGATATCATGATATTTTTGTATTTAACGACGACAACGGTTGTTATGATCGCAGGAAGCGGTGCTACCGGACAAGCATTTGATTTATCCTATTGGTGGGGCGTATTGATTATGACGGCCGGTTTAATCGCATTATTTTTAAGGGATATTAACGGTTTGCTTGCCATGAATCAAATTGTGTTGCCATTATTGATTGGCGGACTGCTGTATATCTTATTATTATTTATCAATGACCAGGGACTGAATGTATGGTCCCATCTGCATGAACAACGGAATTGGACAGCGGCTTTCCCGTTTACAGCACTGAATATACTGCCGTTAATCGCTGTGTTGGGGGCGATTGGCAATAAAGTCAAATCGAAACAGGAAATATATGTTGCGGCAATTGGCAGCGGAATGATATTAGGCACCATCTCTTTTATTTATAATAACAGTCTCATTCAGATTGCTGATGAGCTGCTATTATATGAAATCCCATTATTTGCCATATTGAAACACTATCCGGTTGAAATTCTTATTTTTATGTCTGTTCTCTTGTGGTTTGCTATATTCACAACTGCTGCATCGGGTGTGCTGGGTATTGTGTCCAGAATCCAAAGCCGCTGGAATGCACCTGTTTGGTTTCTGGCAGCAGCGGTCATCATCCCAATGGTACCATTAACAACCGTTGGATTTTCCGCACTGATAAATTATATTTATCCAGTATACGGGATTTTAAATTTATATGTGTTAACACGATTACTTCTTTATCCACTGTGGAATAAGAGAGAAAACACCCATGTATGACATCACTTCTCTTTTCATAATGTGATGGATATTGTAAAATCTATTTATATATTGAGTTGTCGGAGGTTTTATGGTGGATTTTATAATTAATTGGTTCATTGGTCTGTGGGGTGTAGTAACCGGGACGGATATTTGGGCCGACATAGGCAAAGCATTATTCAAGGCAATTGCCATTCTAGTGATTGCTCTGATTATCGTACGGGTCGGAAACAAGGTTATCGGCCGGATTTTTGAAAGCAGATCCCGGGGACCGCTGCGAATTACCGAAAGACGTGAAGTTACCATTAAGAAACTAATCCAAAATTCAATGAAATATACCGTATATTTCATTGCGTTTATCATGATTTTAGATGACGCATTTGGTTTTGATATTGGTGCTTTACTGGCTGGTGCCGGTGTAGCTGGCCTTGCTATCGGTTTTGGTGCACAGAATCTGGTCCGAGATATCATTTCGGGTTTCTTCATTATATTCGAGGATCAGTTCTCTGTCGGCGATTACATTCTTACGGCGGGTGCGGAAGGTTATGTTGAAGAAATCGGCATGCGTACCACTAAAATTGAAAGCTGGACAGGTGAACAACATGTAGTACCGAATGGAAACGTGACCCAGGTGACCAATTATTCGATTCATAACGGACTTGCCATAGTTGATGTCAATGTCCCGTATGAAAATGATGTTGCTGCCGCTGAAAAAATTATTGGGGACGTTATAAAGACATTGCCCGATAAACATGAAGAAATTGTTAAGGTCCCTGAGATCTTCGGGGTGGAAGTGTTGGACACGTCCCACTTTGTTCTTCGGGTGATTGCGGAAACATTGCCTTCCTATCAATGGAAAGGTGCCAGAAACATCCGAAAAGAGATTAAAGAAGTTCTTTATAAAGAAGGCATACAGATTCCTGCACCGCGTCTTATCATGTATTCACGAAATCAGGAACCTGACTCACTGCAAATAGATCCAGAGCGGGAAGTGTAAGGAAGGAGAAAGAATATGGCAGACAAGGCATTCGGTTTAAATGACATTGTCCAAATGAAAAAACCGCATCCATGCGGCGAAAACCGGTGGAAAATTATTCGCATGGGGATGGATATCAGGATAAAATGTATGGGTTGCAATCATAGTGTGATGATTCCGCGAAAAGAGTTCACGAAAAAAATGAAAAAAGTTCTTGAGCGGATGGAAGAAGACTAATGTGAAACTTTATTCAGCAGGTTTATTTGCCTAATGAATGTTAGTTGGACGGACTCGGGCGTTGACGATAGGTGCTCCTGTTTTTTATGGGGACTGATCGTTATATGCACCATAAAATTTAACCAAAATTCTGTTTATCCTCCATAATTGTTTATTTTATCGGGACCTATGGATAAAAATATAAATTTTAACGATACTCCCTGCAAAAATAAGCATTTTTGAATGCTTATTTTTGTATTTCCATGGCTTGTCATTTTAATGGCTTGTATCTATAATTGTTATGACTGACGCGTTCATATGAATGGAATCCTTAAGGAGTGAAAGTTAAATGTCATTGACAGCAGGAATTGTCGGGCTTCCCAATGTTGGCAAATCAACATTGTTTAATGCCATCACACAAGCAGGGGCCGAGGCGGCGAATTATCCGTTTGCCACAATTGATCCGAATGTGGGCATTGTGGAAGTTCCCGATGATCGCTTAAATAAATTGAGTGAATTGGTTAAACCGAAAAAAACAATTCCAACAACATTTGAATTTACAGATATAGCCGGGATTGTAAAAGGTGCAAGTAAAGGCGAGGGGCTTGGCAATCAGTTTTTATCCCATATCCGCCAAGTGGATGCCATTGTCCAGGTAGTCCGCTGTTTTCAGGATAATAACATCACGCATGTTTCAGGTGAAATTAATCCTATCGATGATATTGAAACGATTAATTTTGAACTTATTCTGGCAGATCTGGAAACGGTTAACAAACGTTTGCAGAGGGTCGAAAAAATGGCCAGACAGAAAGACAAAGAAGCTGTAGCGGAGTATAATCTGCTTGAAAAACTGAAAGAAGGACTGGAAGCTGAACAACCTGTCCGAGCCCTGGAATTTTCCGATGATCAATGGAAGATGGTAAAGGGTCTTCATTTGCTGACGAGCAAACCGGCTTTATATGCTGCGAATGTGAGTGAAGATGATGTGGCAGATCCCGAATCAAACGAAGAGGTACAAAAAGTAAGAGAATACGCTGCTAATGAAAATGCTGAAGTAATTGTTGTCTGCGCTAAAATTGAAGAGGAAGTTGCTGAACTGGACGCGGAGGAAAAGGAAATGTTCCTGGATGATTTGGGAATAGCAGAAGCAGGCCTTGACCAGCTTATCAAAGCTTCCTATAATCTATTGGACTTGGGAACCTACTTTACAGCAGGCGAGCCTGAAGTACGCGCATGGACATTCCCCAAAGGTATAAAAGCACCACAGGCAGCCGGTATTATCCATACAGACTTTGAACGCGGCTTTATCCGGGCAGAGACGGTTTCCTATGAAGATCTTATGGAAGCCGGATCCATGGCAAGTGCACGGGATAAAGGCAGGGTTCGCCTGGAAGGAAAAGAATACATCGTACAAGATGGCGATGTCATCCACTTCCGGTTTAATGTTTAAAGTTGGAGAAACTGGCAGGTGATTTCAGCTCCATGCGCTCGCTTTTCGCTCACCTCGCGCCAAGCAGCCCGGTCAGCTGCCAGTGGGGCGTAGTGCCTGTACCGCGGGATTCCCGCGTCTTCCGCTTCAATTAACTTTTTAGCTCAGCAATATCTGCTGGCTGAAGAACGAAGGAAACAATCGTTGTCCCTTGGAAACTGAAGTGTGTTATCTGCAGTGACAAAAAAGAATGTTAAATTTATAAAACAAATCAGGATCTCTCGAATGCTTGTTTTTTAAGATATATTTTGATATAATTTCGTATTGTGAGTAATGAAGTCGAAATTACTCCTTGCTCTTTTCACTGAAAAAGGGCCGCTAAGACCAAAAGGAGGTGTAACGGATGAGAAAATATGAAATCATGTACATCATCCGCCCGGACATGGAAGAAGAAGCGCAAACAAGCTTAATTGAGCGTTTCAATAATGTCCTCACAGATAACGGGGCGGAAATTGAAAAAGTTGATGAAATGGGCAAGCGACGCCTTGCATACGAAATCAACGACTACCGTGATGGATATTATGTTGTCATTAACTTCAGCGGGGACGAAACTGCAATTAATGAATTCGACCGCCAGGCGAAGTTCACTGATGATATAATCCGCAGTATGGCAATTCGAGAAGATGATCAATAAAATAGGGAGTGGTTCTGATGTTAAATCGTGTCGTATTAGTTGGCAGATTAACGAAGGATCCTGATTTGCGTTATACACCAAATGGCGTTGCTGTAGCTAATTTTACAGTAGCAGTGAACCGTCCTTTTTCAAACCAGCAAGGGAATCGGGATGCTGATTTCATTAATTGTGTAGTATGGCGGAGAGCCGCTGAAAATCTGGCAACGTACATGAAAAAAGGCAGTATGATTGGTGTTGACGGCCGGCTGCAGTCACGTACATTTGAAGGACGGGACGGAAACACCGTTTTTGTAACTGAAGTAGTAGCAGACAGCGTTCAGTTCCTGGAATCAAAAGGGTCTTCACAGAACAGAGATCAGCAACCATCAGGGTTCCAGCCAAACCAGAACCAAAATCAGAACCAAAATCAGAACCAGTCAAATCAAAATAGTGATAATCCATTTAAAGACAATGGGGAACCTATTGATATATCAGACGATGATTTACCATTCTAAAAGCTGTGTTAGATGATGGAAACAATACAAATTAACAGAGCTTAGCATATAAGGAGGGTTACGAAATGGCTCGTCGTGGTCGTGCAAGACGTCGTAAAGTGTGTTATTTCAAAGCGAACGGTATTACACACATCGATTACAAAGATGTTGATCTTTTGAGAAAGTTCATTTCCGAGCGTGGAAAAATCCTTCCTCGCCGTGTAACTGGAACATCTGCAAAATATCAGCGTAAACTGACAAAAGCAATTAAACGTGCCCGTCAAATGGCACTATTGCCATACGTGGCTGAATAATCTAATTAAAAACCCGATTCACGCGCTAAGTCGTGAATCGGGTTTTTAATTCCGGGGAGCGAAAAGCAGCATTTCCTAAGGAGAAGAAGCGGGTTCAAAGTAATAACAGCCTTTCTGATAACTCTTTTACATAACAAGTTTCCCGTTATCTATCCTCAACAACTGATCACCGAGCTTTTCCGCCTCTTTCTCATCATGGGTTACAAGAATAATAGGTATGTTCCACGATTCTTGAAGCTGCACCAATTCATGCTGGCATGCCAGCTTTGTATCATGATCCAATGATGAAAACGGCTCGTCCAGAAGCAGAGCCTCAGGTTTTGTCATTAGGGCACGTATCAGCGCGACACGCTGTTTTTCACCGCCGGATATTTGATGGGGATAGCTGTCAAGTAAGTGCTCAATCCCGATCATATTGATAAGGCGATGGAGTAATTGGTCATTTTTGCCTCCGTATCGAATATTTTTTTCAACAGTCATGTGCGGAAATAAAGCATAATCCTGAAATAGGTAGCCGGTCCGGCGCTTGGCTGTAGGCACGTTTTTTTTCTTATCTTGATAAAGTTTGCGTCCATTTAGCGTAATTTGACCGCCATCAGGATGGCTGATTCCGGCAATGCAATTCAGAATAGTTGTTTTCCCGGCACCTGATGGGCCGAGCAGGACAGCGATTTTGTCGTCAACTTTTAAATGAACATCAATCATGAATGATTTTAATTTTTTCTGTATATTAACTGAAAGCATGAGGAATCCCCGCCATTCATTTATTACTAGTAAACCGCAAAATATTTCGTTCACTCCACCAATTCAGCCATAATATGGCACCAAGACCGATGATCAAGATACTGATTACCCAGAATAATGCTGCCTCCTGATTGCCGGATTCTGCTGAAAAATAAATAGCCAGTGGTATGGTTTCTGTCTTGTTCGGAATATAACCGGCGACCATGAGCGTTGCCCCGAATTCCCCCAGTGCTCTGGCAAACGTTAAAACCAAACCTGCAAGTAATCCGGGCCATGCAAGTGGAAATGATATCGTCCAAAACACCCGCCATTTGGATGCCCCCATTGTCAGAGCGGCATTTTCAATATTCCGGTCGTATCTTTGAAAAGACGCAGCCGCACTCTGGTACATAAGCGGAAAAGCAACGACAATGGCCGCTAAAACAGCACCTGTCCAGCTAAAAACAATTTGAATGCCAAACCAGCCCGAAAGCCATTTGCCAATAATCCCGTTGTTTCCGAATAAATAGAGCAGCCCAAACCCGACAACAGTTGGCGGTAAGACTAACGGCAGCATCAAGACCGATTCGAGAAGACGTTTTCCCGGAAAGCGGCTGCGTGTGATAATCCTTGCCAGAAAGACGCCCGTTACAAATACAATAAGCGTTGCGATTCCGGCGATTTTTAAAGATAATAGCAGCGGTGTCATGTTCATATACTTTCCCCTTTAGCTTGCAAATCCATTATCACGTAAAATAGACTGCGCCTTGTCCGTCTGCAGAAACTGAATAAATTCCTGAGCCTCTTCCTTCGCTGTGCTTGACGCAGTGACCGCTGCCGGGTAATGGATTGGTTTATGGAGCGATTCATCAATGGTGAATACTTTCTTAATCAAATCAGACCGGGTCAGATCACTGACATAAACAATGCCGAAATCCGTATTTCCCGATTCAACATATGTCAGGGTCTGCTGTGCATTACTGGTATAAATCAGTTTGTCTTCAAAATCATCCCAAATACCGCTTTCAGTCATCGCCTGTTTGGCATAACTTCCTGCCGGTACGCTGTCCGGGTTGCCAATCGCGATTTGTTCCACTTTCATATCCGGCAAGTCACTCAATTGGCTGGCTGAAATTGACTTATTGCGGCTGGACACCAGGACAAGCCCATTTTGGGCGAAATCAGTCCGTGTATCAGCAGCAATCGCCTCCTTCTGAACAAGCCTGTCCATCCATTTTGGATCAGCAGAGAGGAATACATCAACCGGGGCGCCTGACTGAATCTGCTGGGAAAGTTTTCCCGAAGCCCCGTAATTTAACGTTAATGTGATGTCCTGATGCTCTGACTCAAAGGCATTTTTAAGTTCGGAAAGTGTTTCGGATAAACTGGAAGCGGCTGCCACCAATAATTTTGTATTGCCTGATTGTCCCTCATTTGAACAGCCTGCAAAAAGCGTGATACTGGTTATCAGTAAAACAAATGTGAAATATCGCATAACCAAGACTCCTATTTTCGTGGTTTTCGCTTTGGAAAAACGGTGATAATTTTGATCATAAACAGAAACGTATACAGAATAAATAAACCTGTTAATACATCATTAATCCGGAAAAAGAATGCAAGTGTGGTATACAGCAAAAAAGGAATCGTCGTTGTATAAACAACAAGTTTCCACAATATTGAAAATCTTATTTTGCGTTTAAGCAATTTTGCAATGCCCGTCCCAATATATGCCACCAATGAGATGAGCAAAAATACGACAATGTTTAACGGCAAGTAAAAAAATATAAAAAAGTAAACAAGTAACAGAAGCCAGTTCATCCCTGTACCTTCACCGGTTAACAGCTGTTCAGCCAATGATGGGATGGAGGCGAGCAGCAGAAGAATAAACAAATACAGAACTGCTATATCCATGCTGATCCGGTTTAGCGCAAATATTGCTTGTCTGTTCGGCAATCTAAGACTGTTTATAAACGTACGCCAAAATTTCACACTTTTCATCTCCGGTTATGTTATCATACAATGTCTCGTGACAGAGAAAAATCATCTGATACTCAGCCCATATACAAACAGGTGCATATAGGAGGTTGTTCAAAAAGTCCGGTAAAAATGGCACTTCGAAATTCTTTGCCCTTTTTAACCTCCTTTTTGAACACACACTATATTAAAAATACCATTAATTATACAAGTTGACTATGAATATTCTCTGAATTTTAGTCGTCGACAAATTTCCCGAAATTATTTCCCGGGAAATATTGAGTTTATCCCGCATGTAACTGGCAGTAAGTTCCCCACTTCAATACTATGAAATCAACTCAACAGGGGTGAGTGAGGTTCCAACTGCCAGTAAATGTCCGATTCGGCTCAACTAATATTCACTTGGGAGTGGAAAGACCCCCCAGTTAATTAAAGTTCACTTTATATTATTTCTAGCACCAATTACTGCTGAAATCGTGTTATCATATAACAACGAGGTGATAACCTTACATGGGTAAGATAACAATAAATTTTGATGAGTCAAGAGGGTGCAATCGATGAACCAATCAAGACAGTTGACAGACGGGGCACTCTTAACAGCAATATTCATGATATTAATGCTGATTGCGACCTTTGTTCCTGTGATCACATTAATCGCTACGTTTCTGTTGCCCGTCCCATTTATTATATTTGCTTCCAGATATGATTGGAAGCCATCGATTATCATGCTGACAGCTGCTTCCATTTTATCAGCATTGCTTACATCCATATTTTCCTTGCCGCTGCCGGTATTAATGGGATTGGGCGGGATTATGATTGGAAGTGCCATTTATCATAAGCTTTCTGCATATGAAACGCTGGCTCGCGGAACGATTGGTTTTGTAGTGGGATTAGTGTTTATATTTGTTTTCAGCCAATATGTATTTCAGGTCAATTTGGTAAATGAAATGAATAACATGATTGAACAGTCAATTACAATGAGCCAGAATGTCATGGATCAATTAGGCATGGAAGAACTTTCTGAAGAGCAGATGGCGATGTTAACCGAACAATTCGACATGCTGACAGATCTCTTGCCTGTGTTCATAGCGATTGTGGCATTGCTGCTTGCATTTGTCAGTCAATGGGTGGGTTACAAAGTGATCAGCCGGATGGATAATAAAAAGCTGCAATTTCCGCCGTTTCGGATGCTGCGGCTGCCGGTTTCTTTAATTTGGATTTACTTCTTTTCACTGATTATGACATTCTTCGGCCTTGATCAGAATGGCATGGTTTATCTCGCCGTTAATAATGTTTTGATGCTTGCCGGGATTTTAATGACATTACAAGGGTTTTCTTTTATTTTCTATTATGCCTATGTGAAACAAATGTCGAAAGCATTGCCAATCGGAAGTGTTGTATTGACGATATTTTTACCGTTTATCTTTCTTTACCTTGTGCGTCTGTTGGGTATAATTGATATAGGCTTTTCCTTGAGAGATCGCATTTCCAATGATAAAAAGTGAGTGGGAGTGCAGGTAGGAGCTGATGATATGCAGGATTTTCAAAGCAAGCGAATATTAAGCAGTCACCTGTGGGTGATCTATTCATTATCTGTCATACTGCTTGGCTTTGTTTGGTTCTTTCACTGGATAATCGGTCTGGTGCTGACCATCTTGCTTGGTGCATCATTGTACTTTAGCATTTTTGCCGAGAAAAAGAGACGACAGGATACAGAAAATTATATCGCAACGCTCTCACACCGTGTAAAACGTGTCGGTGAAGAAGCGCTGCTGGAAATGCCGATTGGGATTATATTATTTAATGAAGACTATAACATTGAATGGGCTAATCCTTATATGAACCGATTGACAGAAGATGACACATTAGTTGGCAAGTCGCTCAACATGCTTTCGGATGATTTTGTCTCTAAAGTTAAAGAGAATGATAATGAAATATGGCTTGATCTGGAGGGCTATCATTTTCAGGTCTCCATCAAAAAAGACGAACGCCTTTTGTATTTATCGGATCGGACTGTACAATCCGAAATTCAGTCACGTTATGTTAATGAGAAGATAGTTCTTGCCATTATATTTCTCGATAACTATGAAGAGATCACACAAAACATGGATGACACATTGAAGAGTCAATTAAATTCTAAGGTAACTTCTGTCCTGAATAATTGGTCGAATGATTACGGCATTTATATGAAGCGCTCATCCCAGGATCGATTCTTGGCTGTTTTAACGAAGGAAAAGCTGGATCAGCTGGAAAAGTCGAAATTCGACATTCTTGATGAAGTGCGCGAGTTAAACGCCGAACAGAACATACCAATCACACTGAGTATTGGAATAGGGGTGGGAGACAGTACGCTGCCCGACCTTGGTGAAATGGCTCAGTCAAGCCTTGATTTAGGACTGGGACGCGGCGGTGATCAGGTGGTCATAAAAGATGATGCTGGTAAAGTCCGGTTTTACGGCGGCCGTACCAATCCGATGGAAAAACGCACACGGGTGAGGGCACGTGTTATTTCCCACGCGCTGAAAGATTTGGTTCAGGGAAGCGATAATGTCATTATTATGGGGCATAAGGCACCTGATATGGATTCGATTGGTGCAGCGATTGGTATCTTAAATATCGTCAAAGCTAATGATGTGGATGGTTATATTGTCCTTGACCCTGATGATATTGATACCGGTGTCTACCGCCTTGTTGAAGAACTGAAAGAAGACGAAGAACTGTGGCAGCATTTCATTGATCCGGAAGAGTCAGAAGCGCTGGTCACCAGCCGAAGTCTTGTCGTTGTTGTTGATACGCATAAACCAAGCATGGTTGCCAATGAAAGACTCTTAAACAGGTCAGAATATAAAGTGGTGATTGATCATCATCGCCGTGCTGAGGAATTCATTGATAATCCGACCCTTGTTTATATGGAACCATATGCATCGTCGACAGCAGAGTTGGTGACAGAGCTTCTCGAATACCAGCCGAATAATTTGAAATTGAAAATGCTCGAAGCGACAGCATTATTGGCAGGGATTATCGTTGATACAAAAAGCTTTACATTAAGGACCGGCTCACGAACATTCGATGCTGCTTCCTATCTGCGCTCAAAAGGGGCAGATACGGTTCTGGTGCAGCGGTTCATGAAAGAAGACCTGGATATTTATATTAAACGAAGCAAATTGATTGAACGGGCAGAGATATATCATGATACAGTTGCCATTTCAAAAGGGCAGCCCGGTGAATCCTACGGCGGTGTTTTAATTGCTCAGGCAGCGGACACCTTGCTGACGATGAGCGGTATTAACGCATCCTTTGTTATTTCTGAACGAAAGGACGGGCGGATTGGAATAAGTGCCCGTTCACTTGGTGATGTGAATGTCCAGGTTGTTATGGAAAAAATGAACGGAGGCGGTCACTTAACAAATGCCGCCACACAAATTGAGGATACAACGATTGAGGACTCAGAGGCATTGCTGAAAGATATATTAGAGGAATATTTTAATGGAGGGGAAACCGAATGAAAGTCATATTCAAACAAGATGTCAAAGGAAAAGGCAAAAAAGGTGAAGTGAAAAATGTTTCAGATGGTTACGCCCGCAACTACCTGCTGAAAAATAACCTAGCTGTAGAAGCGACAAAAGGCAATATGAAAGAACTGGAAGCGAAGAAGAAAAAAGAGCAACAGCAAGCAGAGGAAGAAAAGAAAGAGTCTGAACTTCTAAAAAATGAACTTGCCGAGGCGACAGTTGAGATATCAGCAAAATCGGGTGAAAGCGGCCGGTTGTTCGGGTCTATTACATCAAAGCATATTGCTGATGTGCTGAAAAACGATTATGGCTACAAAATTGATAAACGAAAAATCGAACTGGACACCCCAATCCGCACACTTGGTTATACGGATGTGCCAGTGAAACTGCACCCGGAAGTAACCGGGACCATTAAAGTTCACGTTGTGGAGAAATAAAGTACGTGGATTATCTGGCATCCTTGGAAAATCTCTCCACGAGGGGGGAAGACAATGAGTGAACTTTTGAATGATCGCACACCACCACACAATATAGAAGCCGAACAGGCTGTGATTGGTGCCATTTTTTTGGAACCTGATTCACTGTCTTCGGCCGCAGAACATTTAATGCCCGATGATTTTTACCGGGCAAGTCATCAGCGCATATTTGATACGATGCTAAAGCTGGTGGATAAAGGAGAACCAATCGATCTGGTGACGGTGACAACATCGCTGTCAAATGAAAAAAAGTTGGACGAGGTCGGCGGAGTTACTTATCTGTCGGATTTGGCCGGCAGCGTTCCGACAGCTGCTAACATTGTCTACTACAGTAAGATTGTTGAAGAAAAAGCAGTACTTCGCCGGTTGATCCGGACAGCGACAGATATTGTAACTTCAGGTTTTTCTCAAGAAGATAATGTGGAAGAAGTCTTAAATGAAGCGGAGAAAAACATTCTGGAAGTCTCGGGGAAGAAAAATACCGGAACATTTAAGGCGATTAAAGATGTTCTGATTGATGTGTACGATAATATTGAGCAGCTTCACCACCACGATGGCGATGTGACTGGGATTCCGACGGGTTACCGTGACCTGGACCAGATTACGTCCGGTTTCCAGCGCAATGATTTAATTATTATTGCGGCACGTCCTTCAGTTGGTAAAACAGCTTTTGCCTTGAATATTGCCCAAAATGTTTCTATTAATGCTGACGAAAACGTGGCGATTTTCAGTTTGGAGATGGGCGCCGACCAGCTGGTTTCCCGTATGCTTTGTGCAGAAGGCAATATCGATGCACAGCGGTTGAGGACGGGAAGGCTTGAGCCCGATGACTGGAGCAAACTGACGATGGCAATGGGCAGCTTATCCAATGCCGGAATTTATATCGATGATTCGCCTGGTATCCGTGTCAGCGAGATCCGGTCAAAATGCCGCCGTCTTAAACAGGAGCATGGCCTCGGTATGATTTTAATCGATTATTTGCAGCTTATTCAGGGCAGCGGAAATTCCCGGGAAAACAGACAGCAGGAAGTTTCGGAAATATCTCGTGCTCTTAAAGCTCTTGCCCGTGAGCTGAACGTGCCGCTGATCGCTCTTTCACAGTTATCCCGTGGCGTGGAGTCCCGGCAGGATAAACGTCCAATGATGTCGGATTTGCGTGAATCGGGTAGTATTGAGCAGGATGCTGATATTGTCGGCTTCTTATATCGTGATGATTACTATGACCAGGAATCAGAGAAGCAAAATATTATTGAAATCATCATTTCCAAACAGCGGAATGGCCCAGTTGGCAATGTCGAGCTGGCATTTGTAAAAGAGTATAATAAATTTGTCGATCTGGATCATCGCTACTCGGATAGTGATGTACCGCCAGCACCCGTTCAGGCTTAAACAGCTTCAAATGTAGAAGCTGTTTTTTCTTTTTGGCTCTTAACAGATTTTCTCATGAAACGAATGTTATAATTTAATTTTATGTTATTATTCGTATTTTGTTTTGACAACAGCTGAATTTCTTGATAAAATTACGCTGTTAATAAGGAAAAGACAGATGTTAATAAACTTGGAGGTGCGCTATGTCCTCAGTGGTAGTGGTAGGAACGCAATGGGGCGATGAAGGCAAAGGAAAAATTACAGATTTTTTATCACAGAATGCTGAAGTTGTTGCCCGTTATCAAGGCGGCAACAATGCAGGGCACACGATCAAATTTGACAATGTGACATATAAATTACATTTAATCCCATCCGGTATTTTTTTCGACGACAAAACGTGTGTGCTCGGAAATGGTATGGTAATCGATCCAAAAGCTTTCGTAAACGAAATCAAGTATTTGCACGACCGCAATATTTCAACTGACAATCTGCGTATCAGCAACCGGGCACATGTTATTTTGCCATATCATTTAAAGCTGGATGCACTCCAGGAAGAAGATAAAGGCGACAACAAAATCGGGACGACGAAAAAGGGGATAGGTCCGGCATATATGGACAAAGCAGCCAGAAGCGGAATCCGGGTTGCAGATTTACTGGACAAAGAAACATTTCGTACAAAACTTGAACAAAATCTAAAAGAAAAGAACCGTTTGTTTGAAAAAGTTTATGAAGTGGATTCGATGAAGATTGAAAATATTTTGGATGAGTATTATGAATATGGTCAGCAGATGGCTGAGTATGTGTGTGATACGTCTGTTGTCTTAAATGAAGCGCTCGATGACGGGCGTCGGGTATTGTTTGAGGGCGCGCAGGGCGTTATGCTTGATATCGACCAGGGTACATACCCATTTGTTACCTCGTCCAATCCAATCGCAGGCGGTGTCACTATCGGTTCAGGTGTCGGCCCATCGAAAATCAATCATGTTGTCGGTGTCTCAAAGGCCTATACAACACGTGTCGGTGACGGCCCATTCCCGACTGAACTGCATGATGATGTCGGAGAGCAGATCCGGGAAACCGGCAATGAGTATGGAACCACCACAGGGCGTCCGCGCCGTGTCGGCTGGTTTGACAGTGTTGTTGTCCGCCATGCCCAGCGGGTGAGCGGGATTACGGATTTGTCTATCAATTCACTGGATGTTTTAACTGGTATTGAAACGCTGAAAATTTGTGTGGCATACAAATATAAAGGTGAAATCATCCATGAATTCCCGGCAAACCTGGGCAAGCTGGCGGAATGTGAGCCTGTATATGAGGAGATGCCCGGATGGAATGAAGATATAACGAACGTGAAAAGCATCCATGAACTTCCGGAAAATGCCCGTCATTACCTCGAGCGGATTTCACAGCTGACCGAAATCGGCTTATCGATCTTTTCGGTTGGACCGGATCGCAAACAGACAAACGTCGTCAGAAGCGTATACAGCTAGTAAAACAAGAGGCCCCTGCTTGGCTAGGCAGGGGCCTCTTGTGTATGTCAGCTGTTCGCATGATTCCATTCAATTCCAGTCGCAGCCAGCCTTCAGATTTATTCATTGCCGAACTATTTAAGAAAGCGTTAACAATACCTGTAACACAATCGTAAAAATGCAGGAAAATTAATAAATAACCTGACAAAATAATACAGTATATAGCATGTTAGACGCCCCTCTGTGGATAAAATTTCAAGCTATTATACAATCATATTACATTTGCGCTGTTCCCGTTTTTTACCGAAAAAAACTATGGTAGATTGATATGTGGAATCGAGAAAGCCTAGTTGAACAGAATCGGACATTTAGGGAGAGTTAGCCGCCGTTCTTTGGCGGGTTACTGTCCTTTACATGCGTGAAGAAAATAGAGATAAATTTAGTTTGAAAGGCATTGAGGGGGGAGTACAGTCTTGCTTCAGGAAAATACGAAACCTGCGGAAGGCGCTTCAGGAAAGCTGGGCATGCTGAAAAAAATCGGACTGACAGTATGCATCGGACTTTTGCTGACAGTAACTACAGTCTACGCAGACGATAATCTGGAAGAGATATATCATGTTTACCTCGATGGTGAACACATCGGTAAAATAAACGATAAAACCGTTATAAAGAATATGATGGATGCCAAAGTTAAGGAAAAAGAAAAAGACTATAACGGGTTTTCCATGACAATTGATGAAAAAGTTTCATTTGTCTCGGAACGCGTATTCAACCCGGAATACAATAACCAGAGCGTAAAGAATCATCTGGAGGATAACCTGTCGGTAAATACGGAAGCGGTAGAGCTAAAAATAGCCGATGAATCCGTTGGTTATTTTAAAGACAGGAAAGCTGCTGAAAACGTCTTGAAGAAGTATAAAGGAAAATACATAGATGAAGATGTGCTCAAACAACTTTCAGAAAAGGATAACACCAATCCTGATTATAAACAGCAAGCTTTGGTAAACAAGGAAATGAACAATACAACGCTCGAATTGGGTGACTCTGTTGTGACAGATGTAACCTTGTCGGAAGATGTCACGTTTTCCGGACAAGAAGTGGCTCCGTCGGATGTTATGACGAAAAAACAAGGCTTGAAAAAACTTGAAAAAGGGAAGCTGGAGGACAAAGTGCACAAAGTCAGTGAGGGCGAAGTGCTTGGCGACATTGCCGATAAGTATGACTTGTCCGTCGAAGAAGTGCTTGATTTAAATGATGGCTTAAATAAAGATTCAGTCCTGCAAATCGGCCAGAAAATCAATGTCCAAGACTATAAACCGTTTGTCGATGTGATTGTTAAAAAAGAAGAATTAAAAGAAAAAACGATTGATAATGATACAAAAGTGACGAAATCAGATGAGCTGTACAAAGGTGATGAAGAAGTCAAGCAAGAGGGGCAGGAAGGTCAAAAAGAAGTCCGATATGCGCTTAAGCTGAAAAATGGTAATGTTACCAACAAAGAGATCATTAACGAAAAAATCACTAAAAAGTCAAAAAGGAAAATTGTCGTAAAAGGTACTAAAGTCACTCCGTCACGCGGCACAGGTGACCTGCACCATCCAACTGTCGGCGGTCATGTATCCAGCGAAGCCGGTGAACGCTGGGGATCGACGCACAAGGGAATAGATATAGCAGGTCCAAGCAATCGTTCCATATTAGCTGCAGATAACGGAACAGTCGTCTCGGCGGGTTATAATGACGGCGGTTACGGCAATAAAATTGTCATTAACCACAACAATGGGATGAAAACTGTGTATGCACATCTATCATCCATCAATGTCAGTTCGGGAGAAACGGTAGAAAAAGGCAGCAAAATTGGTGTGATGGGTTCTACCGGTAACTCAACCGGCGTCCACCTGCACTTTGAGGTTTATAAGAACGGATCACTCGAAAATCCGCAGAACTATCTAAATTAAATATTAAATTAGTCTTAAAGACTGGCTCAATTACAGGGGTCAGTCTTTTTTCGTATGATTGGTTCGAAGGAGCACAAGCCGCTGGGCGCTGGAGCCGGACGTGGCTTATCTTGCCAATAGAAGTTATACCTCTGAATTTTATACTTATCTTTAAAAAAACTTCGAACTTTCCCCGGCTTTAAAGCATATTCACCTATAATTTCCATCTATAACAAAAGACATTTACGCAAAAGTACGATAGAATGGATACAGGAGTATGAAAAAGTGCGTGTTCGATTGAAATAACGTTAAAAAGGAAGTGACAGTTATGGCCCAAAAAATACTGGTAGTCGATGATGAACAGCCAATAGCAGATATTTTAAAATTTAATTTAGAAAAAGAAGGTTATGACGTGATCATAGCGTATGATGGCGATGAGGCGATTAAGCTTGCTGAAAACGAAACACCGGATCTTGTACTGCTTGATATCATGCTTCCGGGCAAAGACGGCAATGAAGTCTGCCGGGAAATCCGCAAGACACAGTCCATGCCGATTATCATGCTGACAGCAAAAGATGCAGAAATTGATAAAGTGCTTGGGCTTGAACTTGGTGCAGATGATTATGTGACAAAACCGTTCAGTAACCGCGAAGTAATTGCCAGAGTGAAAGCAAATATCCGCAGGCAGCAGCAAATCCCTGATGACGCTGTCCAGACAACGAAAAATATTGAAATTGGACGACTGGTTATTCACCCGGATGCGTATGCTGTGACACGGGATGGTGTGCAGCTGGATTTGACCCACCGGGAGTTTGAGCTGCTCCATTATCTTGCCCGTCATATCGGTCAGGTGATGACCCGTGAACATTTGCTTGAAACGGTATGGGGTTATGATTATTTTGGTGATGTTCGGACTGTTGACGTGACAATCAGACGTCTCCGGGAAAAGATTGAGGAGAATCCAAGCAACCCGATGTGGATTGTTACACGGAGGGGCGTAGGTTATTATTTGCGTAATCCTGAACAGGAGTAGGTCTTTCTGATGCATAACGTTGGTTTTTTTCGCTCGATACAACTGAAGTTCATCATCGTGTTTATATTGCTGCTGCTCATAACGATTCAGGTGATCAGTGCCTATTTCGTCCGCGGGCTGGAACAAGAACTTGTGGAAAACTTTGAGGAATCGATTGAAGCCAGTGTCGAAATCCTGGAGGTGAACCTGGAGCAGGCTTTCAGCAAAGACCGGTCAGATAATAGTGATGATCAGCCAACGCTGCAAGAAGAAGTTCAGAATATTGTACGGGTCAACGATACGACAGATATCATTAAAATACAGGTTGTAAATATGCAAAGCCGGATTATTGCATCAAGTGACACATCAAGTGACAGTAATATCAACAAAAAAACATCTGACGAATTTATAAACAATACCCTGCATTTTGGGAAAGAAAACAAAGGCAAAATATTTAACCGGGAAAGAAATCGGAATTATAGACGGGCAGTCCCGATTTATGATAATGAACAAACACAAGTTGGCGCCCTTTACATCGAAGCATCGCTTGAAGGGGTTTATAATCAGCTGGATGATATTAACCGCGTTTTCCTGCAGGGTTCCATTTTAGCAATTACTGTATCGGCATTTCTTGGGATTCTGGTTGCCAGAACGATCACGAAGCCGATTAAGGAAATGCGCAGACAGGCACAAACAATGGCACGGGAAGACTTTTCCCAGAAGGTTAATGTTTATGGAAGGGATGAAATTGGCCAGCTTGCCGAATCGTTTAACGATTTAAATGCCAAATTGAAACACTCAAGGGCACTGACGGAAGAAGAGAGACGCAAACTGAGTTCGGTCTTATCCAACATGTCCGACGGTGTTATAGCTACCGACCGTAACGGGTTCATAACGCTGTTAAACGATGCTGCCGGGCTTCTGTTCAGCCAGGAACCTGATGAGGCACAGGGGAAATTCCTGCTTGATGTATTGCAATTGGATGAGAACTCTGTTGATCTTTCGGAATTGCCTGAGAGCGGTTCGATGATTATTGATCTTAGTGATGATGACATTTATCTGATTCGCGCCAATTTCTCAACCATTAAAGATGAAGATAATGATATTACCGGATTTATAACGGTTCTGAGTGATGTGACCGAACAGGAGAGAATTGAGCGTGAGCGCCGTGAGTTCGTCTCCAATGTGTCACATGAGCTAAGGACACCGCTGACAACGATGCGCAGTTATATTGAAGCGCTGACGGAAGGTGCATGGGAGGACAAAGACATTGCGCCAAAATTCCTTGGTGTCACCCAGAACGAAACAGACCGGATGATACGGATGGTCAATGATTTGCTGCAGCTTTCCAGAATGGATAATCAAAGCGAGTCATTGCAGCAGGAACGGGCAGATTTTATCGACTTTTTCCATCAGGTGATTGACCGTTTTGAGATGAATGTATCAGATAAAATAGAGCTGCAGCGTGACCTGCCTAATGAAAAGCTGTATGTCTGGATCGATAAAGATAAAATGAATCAAGTGCTCGATAACCTTATTTCCAATGCGATCAAGTATTCTCCGGAAGGCGGGACAATCCGCTTTAAGGCAGCCAGGCAGAAAGGACAATTGCTGATAACTGTTTCAGATCAGGGTCCCGGCATACCGAATGATAAGGTCGATAAAGTATTTGACCGTTTCTACCGGGCCGATAAAGCCAGATCACGTAAACTCGGCGGAACAGGTCTGGGGCTTGCGATTGCCAAGGAAATCGTTGAATCACATCACGGCAGCATTTGGGCTAAGAGTAAAGAAGGTAAAGGGACGACGGTTCTCTTTACACTTCCGCTAGTGAATAAGAAGCGGAGGGGTAAATAATGCAGCTTGAAACCGTAAAGTCATTTATATTATGGGTGCTGATCGGTCTCAGTCTGGTGCTTTCGTTTGCCCTTTGGAGCTACACACCGGAGCTCGATCAGCCTTCCCAAAATGTCGTAGAAGACAGTACAAACCTTGGCGGATCTGAGCAAACGACCAAAAATCTTGTGGAGCCGTCATCCATTATTTTTGAAAGTGACAATAATTACTTTGGATTTTCTGACGCTGACGATCGCAAGTCACTGTACGAGGACATACAGAAGTGGACTTTGTATGATTTCCGGACAAGCAGCACAGATGGCGTGCCGTCAGAGGAAAATCAGGTGGAAATTATCTTTCCGGATGCCATCCCGATGGAACTGGCAGACGATTTGTTTACGTTCAACGATGACGTTAGCATGCCCGGATGGGGATTTAAACGACTGTTTTTCACATTTAATCAGGATTCCAACACGATGAACATGATCTTTTTATCCGAAGACGGTGAGCAGCAGGCAATAGCGGTCATCAATAACTCTGAAAATTATGCCCAATTATGGGAATACCTCACGACATTTGAGGGTTTGCGTGAATATGTAAGGGCTGAAGGTGCTGAGGGGCCTGTCTATATACCAAGTAATCAGCAGAATATTTCCAGCAAGTCAATAGCGGTTAAAGAAATCAGTTCAAACCCTATGGTTGACACGCTGTTCAACAATCCGGATATTGTAAGCGAGAACCGAATCAACGAAAATGAAATCTATTTCACCGATAGTGCACGCGGTATCATGCGTGTTTATCCGAATAGAAGGACAGTCGAATTTCAGAATCCGCTCCAGTCGTCATCATATGAGCAGATGGAACCGGCAGCATTAGTTGACCAGAGCAGAAAGAATATTAATGATCACCGGGGCTGGACGGATGAATATAATTTAATGTCTATTACCACAAACGCTTCGAATAACAAGGTGCGTTACCAGATGTATTATAAAGGTTATCCTGTTTTTGGCAGCAATTATTCCTCGGTCATTGAACAGCAATACCGTAAAACGGAACTGCATCAATACAACCGGCCATTATTCAGTCTGGCTAACTACTTGGGCGGGGATGAGTCCACGAAGCTGATTTCAGGCACGAGCGTCATTGAGAAGCTTTCAAACAGCAGCACTTACAATATGGATAATGTGTATGATATCAAGGTCGGCTATGATTTGACCTATCAAAGCGATGCAGATGCGGTAACACTGGAACCGGCCTGGTTCATGGATTACAATGGCAGCTGGCAGAAAATTAGTTTTAATAATCAATCTCCGCAGCAGGAAGGAGGGAATTGAGGATGCAATGGAAAAAAATTAAAACATTATATATCCTCTGTTTTCTCATTTTGGATATTTATTTGCTGCTGATGTTTGTCAATAAACAAAGCGCTTCAGAATTTGCCATGCCGGACACATCCAGCTCGACGTTCGAAGAGCAATTGGAAGCCGAGGATATCAGTATCAGTGCTGATTTGCCCGATGGCGAATTCAATGCACCCTATTTGTCATTAAACCAGAAAACATTTACGGATGAAGAATTGACATTTTTTGAAGAAACGGAAAATCAGCAAACAGAAGTCATTAATGAAAACTTTATCTTCTCCCGTTTTGAAAAACCTGTTGCTATACCTGAAGATGCAGATGGCAAATTGATCAGTAAGATTGTGAAAAGCAGTATTCTTTTGTCTGATCATTATACATTTGGCAGCTGGAATAAGGAAATGAATATTCTAGTCTTTTTCCAGCAAAAGAATGGTCTTCCTATCTATTACACCCAAAATGGAATCGTACTTGTTTACTTAAATGACGACAATGAAATGATTTTTTATACACAGACAATGCTTGGTGAGGACGAATCGCCTTCAGAAGAGAAGTC
The DNA here is from genome assembly GCF_035301675.1 of Lentibacillus sp. Lineage (NCBI taxonomy): Bacteria > Bacillati > Bacillota > Bacilli > Caryophanales > Bacillaceae > Lentibacillus > Lentibacillus sp. The sequence goes on from NZ_DATGTT010000011.1 coordinate 83,082, forward strand.
GTTAATCGAACCAAGAACTGCAATTCAGGCGCTTTTTACTGGTAATAGCCTGGAATATGGTGATGAGATAACGGGTGTGAATATGGGTCTGCATAGAAGAATTCAGGTCGATAGCGGGGAACAGGTTTTTTCACCGACATGGACGGTTACAGTGAATGACGAGGAATATTTTTATGTGAATGCGATTGAAAACCTGATCGCTTCCAGTGATGAACAGACGTTTTTGTTGGGCTCGATAACATCCACGATTGAACAAATACAAAAAAGTCTTGATGATGATAGTGAGATAAAGGATTTTGCATTATCACACCTGAATGAAATACTGACATCCAACCAGCAATCGGAGAGTGAGATTGAATGACATTGCGTTTTAGTGTACTGGCATCGGGAAGCTCCGGAAACGCTTTTTATATTGAGTCGGATAAGCAAAAGTTATTAGTTGATGCCGGGCTGAGCGGGAAGCAAATGGACAGGCTGTTCGGGGAAGTGGCGGTCGATCCGTCGAGCCTGGACGGTATTCTGGTTACCCATGAGCACAGTGATCATATTAAAGGGCTTGGGATTATCGCCCGTAAATATAATCTCCCGATCTATGCGAATGCAAAAACATGGAAAGCCATGGAAAACTCCCTAGGCACGATTTCTCTTGATCAGAAATTTGACTTTGGCATGGAGGAAGTTAAAACATTTGGCGATATTGATGTGGAGTCGTTTGGTGTCTCTCACGATGCTGCTGAACCCATGTTTTTCACATTTCGGAATGACGGGAAAAAAGTTGCCCTTGTAACGGATCTCGGATATGTGTCAGAGCGGATTAAGCGAACAGTGGAGGATGCTGATGCTTACATATTCGAAGCAAACCATGATGTAGGTATGCTGCGGATGGGGCGTTATCCCTGGAATGTTAAGCGCCGGATTTTAAGCGACTCCGGGCATGTGTCCAATGAGGACTGCGGACTTGCTCTGAGTGACTTGATTACGAATCGGACAAACCGGATTTATTTAGCACATTTAAGCCAGGATAACAATATGAAGGATTTAGCGCGCATGTCGGTCGAAAATATTTTAAAAGAGCGCGGCATAACACTTGATGTTCGGGATACCGATCCGAAAAACCCGACAGGATTGTATGAAGTCGGATAATAATTTTCCGATTGGTGTAATACTATAATGTGATGAGTTAAGGCTGTTTTCTGATATTGAGTGGTTATTGAATCTGCTGCAGCTGCAGGCGGATGCTTTCCGCTCCTTCGAAATATTAAATCAGCATATTCGATGATGAAACAGCATGAGCTAAAATCCTTTATGGTAAAGGAGCAGTTTAAATGGGCTATTTTGATGATGATGACCGGCAGGAGCGTCATAAGAAGCGGCGCTGGATATGGCCTGTGTTTGCCGGCATTATAATTGGCATTGCTATTGCACTGATCGCATTACCCGGCGTGTTACAATCTGACTTTCTGCCCGAAGCATGGACAGATGATAGTAAAACCGCACAGGAGAGCGCAGACGGCAATGATGCCCGCCCTGAATCAAGCGGTTTCGTATCGGTCAATGTATCCTCCCAAATAACAAAAGTGGTCGATGAGGTCACACCTGCCGTGGTCGGTGTCATCAATATTCAGAGGCAGGGCGACTTCTGGCAGCAGCAGGAAGGCCAGCAGCAGAGCGAAGCCGGTTCAGGATCCGGTGTCATTTATAAAAAAACGGACGGTAAGGCCTACGTGATTACCAACCATCATGTGATTGAGGGGGCAGATACCGTTGAGGTTGTGCTCTCGGATGACAAACGGGTCGAAGCTGAAATTCTCGGCAGCGATTTGTTTTCTGATTTGGCTGTACTAAGAATGAAAGGTGATAAAGTTCAGAAAACCATTGAGATGGGCACGTCGAAAAATATCAAGGTTGGTGAGCCTGCCATCGCAATTGGAAATCCGCTTGGAATGTTTCTTGGTTCGGTGACACAGGGTGTTATCAGCGGAACACAACGGACGATTCCACAGGATTTTAATCAGGATGGCCGTAATGACTGGCAGGCGGAAGTTATTCAGACTGATGCAGCTATTAACCCTGGAAACAGTGGGGGTGCTCTGATTAACATTGACGGGAAGCTGATCGGGATTAACTCGATGAAGATCAATCAGGAAGCGGTAGAAGGCATTGGCTTTGCCATCCCAATTGATATAGCAAGGCCGATTGTGAATGAGCTCGAAAAGACCGGAAAAGTGACACGTCCATATATGGGCGTGGAAATATACTCGCTGGAAGAAGTGCCGCAAACGGAGTGGAAAAATACATTGAGTCTTCCTGATGACGTGGAAGGCGGCGTCTATGTTTGGTCCGTTGAGCCTGGTTCGCCGGCAGACAGAGCAGGGATGAAACGGCTTGACGTCGTTACGGCGGTTGATGGCACACAAGTAATGAACATGATTGACCTGCGCAAGATTTTATACCAGGAAAAAGAAGTCGGTGATTCGCTAACGGTCACCTATTACCGTGATGGCGAGCAGCAGGAAGCGACATTTGAATTGGTTGAACAGCGATAAAATGAAACTTATTAAAGCTATCCTTTAATGCGGGGATAGCTTTTTTTATCATTTTCAAATGAGTCAGTCCCAAAAGTGTTTCCGGATGATATGTAACAATGATTTTATTGAAAACGGTTGTAAAGGATTAAGAAATATGGCAAATTAATGGTATGGTCATCTGATGACCATACCACTAATTTTGTAATCGCCTTAGGTCTGTGAGATTAAAGTTTTAACTCCAGGAGGATTTAGATGTATTTACTTATTGCCTTAAGTGCTATTATTTTTCCATTTCTTTTTTTGGTTATATTAAGAATGCCTGCAGCTAAAGGAATGTCTATAAGCGCCATTATTGTTATTGCATTAGGGTTTACGGTTTGGGGGATGGGAGGAAATGTTATTACTTCCTCAACATTGCAAGGGGCTCATAAAGCATTAACCATCCTTTGGATATTGTTTGGTGCATTGGTATTATTAAATACCCTCCGAAACACCGGTGCAGTTGATCGAATTAATCAGGGATTCCAAAATATTTCCGGGGATATGCGAGTACAAGTCATTATTGTTGCGTTTTTATTTGGATCTTTAATTGAGGGAGCAGCGGGTTTTGGAGCTCCTGCTATGGTTACCGGACCATTATTGTTTGCATTAGGATTTAGCCCGTTGGCAGCTGCAACAATAGCCCTAATAGCCGATAGTACAGCAGTTGCCTTTGGAGCTGTTGGTACACCCGTTGCTATTGGTTTGAGTAATAATCCAAATGCGGGGGGAGGATTTTTTCAGGAAATTGCAGTTTCCGTTACAACGATGGATTTATTAGCGGGGACGTTTATTCCATTTATTGTAATAGCCGTATTAACCGGCTTCTTTGGTAAGGGGATAAAGGATGCATTTACCATGCTGCCATGGACTTTAGTGATTGGAATTGTATATACCGGATCGGCTTTATTGTATGCGTTTTTATTTGGTTACGAATTTGTATCGATTCTTGCTGCGCTAACGGGTTTGATTGTTGCTGCGTATACAGCTAAAAAAGGTTGGCTATTGCCAAAGGGAGAATGGAAGTTAGCTTTAAGACAAGATTTTCAAGTGGCTAGTGAAAAATCAAAAATAGGAATTATAACGGCATGGTCTCCTTACATAATTGTCGTTATCCTGCTTCTGCTTACACGTATTGTACCATGGCTTCAAGACTTCACAACGTCAGCGGTTGACCTTTCATGGACGAATATAATGGGAGTAGAAGGAATTACATCAGAATGGGAGTTTCTGTATTCGCCTGGGACTGTCCTGACTCTTGCAGCCATAAGTGCTATATTAGTTCAGCGTAAATCATTTGGCACATTTACAAGCGCATCTAAAGAATCATTAGCATCTATGAAAATGACAGCCATATCGTTAGTTGCTACATTGGTCATGGTTCAAGTATTTGTTAATTCAGGAATGAATATGAATGATTTAGTAAGTATGCCGCAGCATATAGCTGAATCTTTAGCTAATTCCTTAGGTCCAATTTGGATATTTGTTGCACCATTTTTAGGAGAACTTGGTGCTTTTATTACAGGGAGTGCTACCGTTTCAACATTAACGTTCAGCCCAATACAGTACAGCGTTGCAACGCAAGTAGGGTTTGATGTCAATACAGTATTAGCTGCACAGCTGATCGGTGCCGGTGCGGGTAATATGATTTGTGTTCATAATGTAGTTGCAGCAAGTGGTGCGGTCGGATTATCCGGTAAAGAAGGAGATATTATCCGAAAAACGTTAATCCCCGCTGTTATTTATGGTTTACTGGCTGGACTTTCCGGATTTATTATCATGAGTATCTTTTAGACCAGTTGCAGTCGCTCACGCTCGGGAAGAGATTTTATAAATTCATTTATTCGCAGTAAAATGGAATCAAATAAGTAGGAGCTGAGTAATGGTATGGAATATAAAAGAATACAAACCAAAAAGATCTATGAAGAAGTAGCGGAATCTATTATAGACATGGTTAGGAAAGAACGATTAAAGCCCGGGGAAAAATTACCATCTGTGGAGCAATTGGCAAAAAACTTTGATGTTGGTAAATCGGCTATCCGGGAGGCACTAAGCGGATTGCGTTCTATGGGCATTCTCGAGATGAAACAAGGGGAAGGGACCTATGTAAAGTCTTTTGATCCTTCAAAATTCTCGTTACCAGTAACAACAGCTTTTTTAATGAAAAAAGACGACGTAAAAGAGCTGTATGAACTTCGAAAAATATTGGAAGTCGGCACAGCCAGTCTTGCTGCTAAAGTTCATAAAGAAGAGGATCTAATACCTATAGAAAAGGCTCTGATTGTAATGGGAAATGCGAAAGGAAATGAAGATCTGGCAGCAAGTGCCGATACGGATTTTCACGTTGCAATAGCCGATGCAACACATAATCAGATGCTCATCAACCTGATAGCCAGTGTGTCGAATCTTATTTCTGAAACAATACGTGAAACAAGGAGGGTACTTCTGTACTCAGAAAATCGGTCTGAAAAACTATATAAGGAACATGAGCAGATTTTTAAAGCTATCAGGAATAGGGAAACAGAACAAGCACATGAGCAAATGTATAAGCATTTAGATGAGGTTAATAAGGAACTGTTTCAATATATCGACGAAATGTTGGAATAGTCCTATCCTCTAATAAAGTCTTAAGAGTAGACGAGTGTCTGAGAAGGGAGCCGGTATGTTTTCTGCCTCGCTTCTAAGCGAGTGATTTATTGACCAGTTTAGCACCATGGATTTTTAGATGAGTTTAATCGGGGAGGATAACTATGAAAATATCATTATTTGTAACGTGTCTCGGTGAGTTATTCTATCAAGAGGCTGCAAAAGATATGGTCGAGGTGCTTGAACGCCTCGGCTGTGAGATTGATTTTCCGCGGGGGCAGATTTGCTGCGGACAACCAGCATACAACAGTGGTTACAGGAAAGATGCGCAAAAAGCAGCAAAACAAATGATTTCCACCTTCGAGTCATCAGAATATGTTGTCACACCTTCCGGATCTTGTGCCGGTATGTTTAAAGAGTATCCCGGACTTTTCCGTGAGGATGCGGTCTGGCAGGAAAGGGCTCAGAAGGTCGCTGATAAAACATATGAGTTTACCCAGTTTATCGTTAATGTACTCGGTGTTGAGGATGTCGGGGCAGTGTATCCGGCGAAGGCTACCTACCATACTTCATGCCATATGATGCGTTTGCTTAAGGAAACGGAGTCCCCGTTCATGCTATTGAATAACGTAAAGGGTTTGGAGCTGCTGCCGCTGGAGAATAGTTATGACTGTTGCGGATTTGGTGGAACATTTGCAGTGAAAATGGTGTCGATTTCAGAGCAAATGGTTGATGAGAAAGTACGGCATGTTGAGGATACAGGTGCAGATGTGCTTATAACAGCAGATGGTGGATGCCTGATGAACATAAAAGGACGGATTGATCGTGAAGGAAAACCCATAGCTGTTAAACACATTGCACAAATTTTAAATTCTCGTGAATAAAGGAGATGGTATTCATGGCTATGAAAATCGGCGAAAAACCGTTTTTTGACAGGGTGGATGATGCATTAGACGATGACTTCATGCGTGAATCAATGGCCAAGGCACAGGACGGTTTAAGAGGTAAGAAGGTTGCTGCAACAGAAGGCGATGAGTCGATTGGTGACTGGGAGACATGGCGCAGTGCCGGGGAAGATATACGCCGGCATACGCTGGAAAACCTGGATTATTATCTTGAACTTCTAAGCGAAAATTTTGCCAAGCGCGGCGGGCATGTTTTCTTTGCGGAAACGGCTGAAGAGGCGAATGCTTACATACAACAAGTAGCGAAAGAGAAAAATGCAAAAAATATCACGAAGGCAAAATCAATGGTGACTGAAGAAATCGGGATGAATGAAGCATTGGAGGACATTGGCTGTCAGGTTCATGAGACCGATCTGGCAGAATATATTTTGCAGGCTGAAGAAGAAGACCGACCGTCTCATATCGTAGTACCATCACTGCATAAAAACAAATCACAAATTCAGGATACACTGAAGGAAAAAGCCGGATATAGCGGTACCGACCAGCCGGAGGAAATAACATCATTTGCCCGCAGTCGGCTGAGAGATGTGTTTATGAACGCTGATATTGGAATTACCGGGTGTAATTTTGGCGTTGCTGAATCGGGCTCTGTGTCCCTGGTTACAAATGAAGGCAATGCCAATATGGTAACCAGTTTTCCGGAGACCCAAATCAGTGTGATGGGTATGGAGAGACTTGTTCCGTCATGGGAAGAACTTGATGTGATGGTAAACCTCTTGAGCAGAAGTGCAGTTGGTCAAAAGATCACAACATATGTAACGAATGTGACGCCGGAAGTAGAAGAAGAGAGCGTTGACGGCCCGAGAGACTTTCATTTAGTGATTGTGGACGGCGGCAGATCCAAAGCGCTCGGTACGGAATTTCAATCAGCACTTCATTGCATTCGCTGTGCTGCTTGTGTAAACGTATGTCCTGTATATCGTCATATTGGCGGCCATGCTTATGGTTCAATTTATCAAGGACCAATCGGTGCAGTTCTTTCGCCAATCTTAGGTGGTTATGAAGAATACGGCGAACTGCCCTATGCGTCCAGTCTTTGTGCCGCTTGTACTGAAGCCTGTCCGGTTAAAATTCCGCTGCATGAACAACTGATCAGACACCGTGAAAATTACGTTGAGCAAGGGTATTCACAAAAAAGCGAACAGGCAGCCATGAAGGCCTTTGGTATTGGGGCAAGCACGCCATCCTTGTTCAAAATTGCTACCAAAGGGGCACCTGTTTTTGCCAAACCTTTTGTTCATGAAGGTTCAATATCAAATGGTCTTGGCCCAATGAAACTTTGGACCAAAATACGGGAATTGCCGGCACCAGCCAATGAAAATTTCCGGAAATGGTTTATAGAACATAAGAAAGGTGGCAGCCGTGATGAGTAAAGGTACAATTCATAATAGAAATAAATTTCTCAATCACATTGCTGATCGGCTGGGAAGAGAACGGAAAACGGACGTGCAGCTGCCCGATTGGGAATATCAGCCGCAGTGGGATGTCCATCAGGATAGAATGGAAGATGAGCTTTATTCACTGTTTAAAGAGAACAGTGAAGAAAAAGGCACCTATGTCGTGGAGACAACAAAAGATGAGCTGGCAGAAACTGTTGAAGATATTATGGAACGATATGGCGGCGGGACTATGGTCGCAACAAAAGATAATCGATTCGACGACTATGGCCTGACGGATGTTCTGACCAAAAATGATGTCCATGTATGGGAACCAGCATCAGGAAATTTGAATATTGAAGTGGCAAAACAGGCAAATATCGGTTTTCTGTTCAGTGATGTGAGTTTAGCTGAGTCAGGGACAATTACACAATTCAACGACCGGGATATAGCTCGGTCTGTCAGTCTGCTGCCGGTAGCCTATGCGGCTATTGTTCCTAAGTCATCCATTGTTCCAAGAATGACCCAAGCAACAGAGCAGATTCATAAGCAAGTCGAGGATGGCCAGAATATTTCTCCGTATATTAATTTTATTACAGGGCCGAGCAATAGTGCAGATATTGAAATGAACATTGTTGTCGGCGTTCACGGGCCAGTTAAAGCGGCTCATATCGTGGTTTTGGATGCATGATTACAAAAAGGCCAATGGTAACAGTAAAGAAAAATATAAAGAATCCCCGTTATGCCTAGTCCTGACTGGGCATAACGGAGGCTTAATACTGTTGATTGGCTTTGGTATATGTTTGTATCTGCTAACAGCACCTTATTATCCACAGTGTGTGGATAAAATGTAGATAACATCCACATCTTGTATAGAACATAATTTCTGCAACAAAATAACTGCGAACATTTGTGCATATGTGGATAAATTTGTGGATAAGACTATTACAGCTGTTTACTTGGCTTATGCTGCCAGAGCAATATCAATAAAATAAGCATCACAATATCAAGGCGAGCATCAAAGGCGAATTGCAGGAAACCCTGATTCATTAATATCGGCAGTTTTGTTAGGTAAATCGCGCCAAGAATAATGAGAATTAGCGGAGCAACAGCGTGTCTCATATATAATCGAGCTAATATGAATGCACTGCAGGCAATTTCCGTCAGGGCAACGAGAAGTAGCATGGTTTCCGGAGATGGCAGTCCAAGATTCATGAATGTTGCTTTAAAATCGCTGGACACGAGCTTGAGAATACCTGACGCCAAAAAAACATAACCGACCGCATACGAAACCCACTTAGGCATATGCATCGTCTGCATCATAGAACACCTCCATCATTAGTGATACCTAATACATATGCAAGATTGTGGACAACTTTGACAACCTTCTTTTAAAAAAGGACTCCGGGTTTCGGCGCAGCCTGGAGCCTTTGCTATTTCTGCCTTTTATATTATCGGGGAAAATTTTTGAGCCGAGTAGGCGATGAATGCAATCACATAAAGATATAATTTTTTCCCATTGCCCAGGTTATCCACAAAATTCTGTGGATAGAGTGTGGATTGTATGTTGATTTACTGCTTAGGAAGCTAAAATTTGTTACACTATGGGTAACAACACGATACGGAGTAAGAAAATTGAATGGAGGGAAAAGCGAATGGAACGTTTGAGTGAAGAACAGATTGAAAAGGAATTGGAAAATTTGCCTGACTGGAAGCGGATTGATGAGAAATGGATCGGCCGGCGCTACAGGTTTAAGGACTTTTTAAATGGCGTCCATTTCGTGGATAAAGTCGCCGAATATGCTGAAGGCAAAAGTCACCATCCGTTCATTTCAATTGATTATAAAATCGTTACTATGAAAATATCGTCATGGCAGATGAAAGGGTTGACTGATTTGGATTTTGAGATGGTCAATCACTTTGATGAACTTTACGAAAAAGTAGCTAAATAGAAAAGAGACTGGGACAAAAGCATTTAGGGTAAAGAAAAATCCGAACGATGATTCAGCTTTCGAATCAGTTCGGATTTTTCTTTTTGTTGTAACATGGGGTTCCGCGTAAACCAGCGTAGTATTTTTCCGAAGCGGTAGTTAATACCTACAATTGCTATCGTTCGTTTTTAGTGTTGAACATTTTAGTTTTGTCTCAGCCCCTTTTATTTCTTAGCGTTATCGATCTCTCCACTCATGTGCCAGCATGCCGTACACAACATGATCGACATGATGATCATAAAGCCACTCGGCCTGCCGGATTTGACCTTCCTGCACAAAACCGAGACGCTCTGGTATCGCCCGGCTTTTTTGGTTGGCATAAGCAGCGCGTATTTCAATCCGGTTCAGTTCCAGTGAATAAAAAGCATAATCAATCAGGCCGCTGACAGCTCGTGTCATGATCCCCTTCCCTTCATAGTCAGTGCCAAGCCAGTAGCCAATGTGTCCAACTCCATTCGTCCAGTCAAATAGATTGAAACCTGTAACGCCGGCAAGCTCGCCGTGATAAAGAATGCCGGTGGTGAGGCCTCTTCTGTCTGCAAACTGCTTTAATACGGATTCAATAAAAGATTGGGAATCTTCAGGTGTTTTGGTGTGGTCAACCCATGACAGCCATTGCCGTAATGTGTCCCTTGACTGATCCGTTAGCCGGAACAAAGGAGCCGCATCAGTGATTTCCAGGTGCTTCAAAGCAATTTCTTCGTCAATTTCAAACAAAAACATAACATGCGCCCCCCTGATTTAAGTTGAAGATTATTTTACCATATTTGCCGGAGTTATCAAGAGGCATTTTGGGTTAGCCATAAGTTGTTCCATTAGCCTGTTTCCAGTCTGAATGTGCACGTACCGTTACCGTACCGTCAATCTTTCATAGAAATAATTGTGAAAGGTGGTGGCAGAATGTTTGGATATTCAATGGTTCAAACGATACGTGCCAATGCAGACAAGATGGATAAGGAACTGCGGAGTAAGGTTTTAAATTTATACAAACCATTCAAGTGGATGCCCTGTTTCATGCACAATATGATGGAAGGTTCACTTAAGCGGTTCAGAAAACTATCATTGATTATAGAATTTGAGAACGATTACTATGACTCAGGCTGTTCGGAAGTCAGGCAAGTAACCGACGGGCGATTCCGCCATAAATTCCGGCATGACTTCAAGCGAATATCGTGTTGCAGTGTGGATGTGACACCTAAAGGACTTGAGGAACTTTTGTCCAGCTCCAGATCTATCAGGCGGATTTATCTGAACCGGGAAGTGCATGCACTTCTGGATGCAGCAACAGATGCAATTAATGCCCGGGATGTTGTTTACGGTGAGACTGAATTGTCAGGAGAAGGTGTATCGATTGCGATTATAGATACAGGCATTCATCCGCATCAGGATCTGTCCGGAAGAATTAGAACATTCGCTGATTTAGTCAATGATCGAAATGATCCGTATGATGATAATGGCCATGGTACACATTGTGCAGGTGATGTTGCCGGTGATGGAACCGCTTCTTCGTCAAAATACCGGGGACCTGCGCCTCAGGCCGAACTGATAGGTGTGAAGGTTTTAAACAGAATGGGCTCCGGCTCACTGGAAACCGTTATGCAGGGGGTCGAATGGTGTATCCAATACAACGAAGACAATCCGGATTCCCCGATTGATATCATCAGTATGTCGCTTGGCAGCGAAGCGGGCTCTTACAACAATGAAGATGATGATCCTATGGTCAAAGTTGTTGAAAAGGCTTGGGATGAGGGGATTGTCATGTGTGTTGCCGCAGGGAATTCCGGACCGGACCCGCAAACTATTGCCAGCCCGGGTGTCAGCGATCAAGTGATTACTGTTGGCGCATTGGATGATAAAAATACAGCCGACACACGAAGCGATGATACGGTCGCCGAATTTTCCGGAAGAGGTCCGACAGTATATGGTGAGATAAAGCCGGATATATTGGCACCAGGCGTCAATATTGTGTCGCTTCGAGCACCGAATTCTTACCTCGATAAGCTGCAAAAGTCCAGTCGCGTCGGGAATGATTATTTCATGTTATCAGGAACGTCTATGGCAACACCCATCTGCGCTGGTGCTGTCGCATTAATGAAGCAGGCTTTCCCGGACGCTTCCCCCGATGAACTGAAAACTCTGCTGAAAAACAGCGCTGACCTTTGGACTGAAAGAGATCCGAATGTTTACGGCGCAGGTTATCTGAATACAGAGAACACGATAAACGGATAATAGCGGGCAGGCTGAGACCTGCCTTTGTTCTTTCCTCTGGTTCGTTCTTACTAAATCCCATTATATATATAGGTTAAAAGGATGATTTTCTCAAAATTTTAACAAACTATTAGTATATTTTATTATAATAAAAATATTCCAAATAATAAAGGGTGTGAAGATAGCATGATTGTGAAGGATTACGGGAAGAAACTGTTTCTATTTTTCCTGCTGGCAATGGTTGTTGTTATCCCATTTGCCGACCAGGACCAATCAATTGTATCAGCATCCAAAGATACGGCAGAAAAACCTGATCAAACCGAAACAATTAAAACAACTTCTGAAGACCAGGATTTGGAGGACAAGCTTGATGCGATTCTGGAGCATGACAGTCTGAACGGCACAAGTGTTAGTGTCAGCGTCCGGAACGCTGAGAGCGGCGAGATTCTGTATAATCATAATGGCGATTTGCGCCTCCATCCGGCTTCAAACATGAAGTTGCTGTCGGGTGCGGCCGCCATGGAAACATT
>NZ_DATGTT010000012.1:0-10349 GCF_035301675.1 Lentibacillus sp.
GCGATTTCTTCCAGCGTAACAAGAAACCGCCAATCGTCGCCATAATCATAGATGTATTCAAGCGTTTCATACTTTTCCAGATACGAATCAATTTTGATCCCGGCCGGTTTGCGCACCACTTTTTCCAATTCGCGCAGCCGGGCCTCCTGGATGTCTGCAAATTGCTGGGGAACATCCCGCAGCTTGGCCTCAATCTCTTTCCGATTTTTCTTAAAATGCTGGTGCTCCTGATACGCCTCTTCGTCATTCGTCACCCTCATATTGTCATCCGGCAGGTCAAATTCAAAAAGGTGATAAGCGCCGGGATAACCGCCCTGGAAATTGGTCACCGTCTGAATAACATCATGAAGCCTGTTAAATGTTGCACCTGCAGGCATGATGACCCTTCGCCAGATTAATGGCTCTGAACCTGCTAACTCAATTTTGATTTGATAAGCTTTCATTCGATCAACTCCCTTAAGTATCCAGACTAACTTCTTATGAGAATTGTAACATAGATGCGCCCGACCATTTCGACGATGCGATCGCCCAGGTTCAAGCCATTATTATTGACGATTTTTGGCAAAAGCCAAAAATCCCCTAATCACCCAGCAATAAAGGGGATTATGGCGGCCGCCGAAAACCGCCCTCCTTCTCAAAATTAACCTTCTGGCGAGATCCGCTGGGCTTTACCGCTCCATACGCTCATTAATACTCCGCTGCAGAAACAGCATTTCCTCGGCAAGATTTCTCAGTCGCTTTGAAATGAGGGTATCGATAATTTCGCCACTTTCCACATCGAAGCAATCATTCTGAACAAAAACATTCTCTGTAGGCACCAGCCCTTTAAAATAAGAAAGAACGGGTTTCAGCTGGTATTCGGTTACAAGAAAATGCTTCTCCGACAAGCCTGTTGCGACAATGCCGGTAACCTTGTTTTTAAAAGCATACTCCGGAAAATGATCCAGCAGATTTTTCAATACACCGGAGATAGAAGCTTGATAAATGGGAGTACCAAACACCAAACAATCGGCAGACATGATTTTGTCCGCCACCGGCCAGGTGTCATCGTCAAAATAAGCAAGCGGGGACCCGTCGGCAAATGATAGGTCATAATCCCTTAAATCAATTAGTTCTGTCTTTATTGATGTATCCATAAGTTTGGCAGCTTCCAGCACATCATAAACAGCCTTAGATGTTTTATCCCCTGCCAATGTTCCTGATATGCCAACTAACTTCAAACATTACGCCTCCTAGCAGTTCCAACATTTTTATTTCTTGCATATATAAATTTCCAAATATGTAGCTTTTTTAATCCGTCGCATAGTAATTATGCGGGATGCTACACCATATGGTTTTTTACAGATGAAGCGAAACCTTTTGTTGCTTGGTCAATTTCTCCAGCGTGGCTGTTATGAAGAGACGCTGTACAGATATTTTAATAGATTACATCCCGCTTTCCAAATTTTCCATTCGACCCGGGGAAGATATGGGAAGGCCCTCGCATGGTGGGTGAGCAACACTTCCAATGAGTTGAAGTCGCCCTCGCACGATTTGTGTCATGTGTCGCACGAATTGACGGCACTCTCGCACGTTTTGAGGGCACTCCTGCACGATTTAACACTCGCGCCGCACGGTTTAGCTGGGGGTTCGCACGGTTTGTTCCTTGTGTCGCACGAATTGACAGCACTCTCGCACGTTTTCAGCTGCCACCGAAAACCAACATCCTTGATCTATTTGCTGTTTATATTGATTGGACCTCCGTTCGTTCATTGTCAACTCATTCAAATGATCACTCGTCCCTCTAGTAAGGAAAGATTTTCGGCAACAGCCGAAAATCTCCATTTAATTCTTTTTATACCAATGTTTATATTTTTCGTCATATATCAATCCGCTTTTTTTAAGAATTCTTGTGGCAGTCCCCCTGTTATCCAAGGCTAAAAACCACATACATTCCTTATTATTTATTGTATTTTTAACCAGCAGCAAATAATCAGCGAGTGCTTTCAAGTGCGCGTTATAATGCTTTTGCCTGCACTTAGGGCACCACCATCCGCTATGCACGCGCTTCATCCCCCGCAAGCCGCAATCACGACAAATGACACCAGGCAATATGTCCGTTGGGCGCACACCATACTTTTTGAACAAATTAATATCGAATTCACGGCACTCATGAAGAATAGCCCTCTCTATCTGGTGGGCTGGCAGCTTTTTGGCACCTTTTCGAGCCAGCTGGCGTTCCCTTGTTAGAATCAAATCAGAAACGTTAGCAGCATGTGTAACATATTTCCCTACCTCTTCCTGGCTGCCTTCCACCTTTACAATCGTTGATGGATCAGCAATGGCAACTAAACTTGTTATTGGAATATGAGAAAAATTATGGTGGGAAAGCCAATTCTGCAAATGGAATGTTTGATTTTTCACCTGGGTGATTGGGTATTCAAAGCCTGACTCAATCTTGCCGTCAGAGCGGGTGAGCTGTTTGAGAAGGGTGTTAAAAATAATCATTCCATCATAGTTCTTGGCATCGACGACATAGATTGAATAGTCTGCCTTAATGTATGAATCAATTTGAAAGTTTTTGCCGTTAACGCGGAGGTAGACATCACGAAGAATGCTGTACATCGGGGCTAGATTATCGATAAAATAGTCGACTTTTATTTCTCCAGTGTAGCCTTGCTGCTGCTTTTTGGCATCTTCTTTCATCTTGGGGAGACCTGGAAACTGTGGCGAGAGCCGCGGGATGGCTGCATCAAGCTTCCTTAATGGCAGGGGTTTTGTGCGGTTTTTGAATATCATCGTTTTGCTCCTTTATTTAGTTTTGAGGCGGGATGCTTTAACTATAGCATATTGTTGAATGAATTGGGAGATGATTCGAATAGTTTTTTGGGGGATCGTGAATAGGTGTGGGCATAGGATGAAGGGTACTTTCGATGAGCTGCCAGTCGTCCTCACTGTTGGAAGATGCTTTCGCACGGTTTGAAGCCGTTCTTGCACGTTTTGATGAAGTTCTCGCATGGTTTGGAGCTGATCTCGCACGTTTTGAGTCCATCCCCGCACGTTTTGGAACTGTTTTCGCACGATTCGAACCCACTTTCGCACGTTTTGAAACACCTCCCATCACATCAAAACCATGTTATTGGAAATTTTTGGCCCATGCCAAAAATCCTCCAATTACAAAGGCGGTCTTCAGTCGACCGAAAATCATCAGCAAAAATCTATCCTTAATTGTGCTTTGGATGATAACACAGGTCAGCCTGCTATGCTGGATGTGAGAAGAGTTTTAGAGTAGTTGAATTATTTATGGCATAGACGATACAAATGCATAATATTTTTCATGGCCGGAAGTCAGTCCGGAAGATTTCGTACTTGCGTGATTCAAAAAGGAGGGCATCACCTTTTGTATGATGTCCCCCCTTTTTGGACGTACATCATTTGCACAGTCTGCAGGTGTACTGCTCTAAATCAAGCATTACCCAATTTAAGCACAGTCACCCCAACAACCCAACCATCTTCAACCCATGCCAAATCCCGTCATCATGCACATCTTTCGTAACACTTCCTGCCGCTTGTTTCACAACATCTGCAGCGTTCCCCATTGCGATGCTGTTTTGAACGGACTTGAGCATTGGAATATCGTTCAATCCGTCGCCGAATGCATAGACATCAGCCGCCGGAATCTGCAGCTCTTGAATCAGCTTTCTGATGCCTGCCGCTTTGGAACCGCCGGCCGGCATAACATCGACAGAATACCGATGCCAGCGGATAAAATCGAGTTGATCAAACGTTTGATCATATTCCGCTTCGCCTTCTCCTGTGCAGAATAACAGCGTTTGATATACCTCACCTTCACGGAAATAATCAGGATTATACTTAACGGTTGTATCAAGTTTCAGTGACCCCGTTGCTTCTTGCACATGCGGATGATTCTGCGTATTGGCGTACCAGTCATCATGGTTGAGATGAACCAATGGATGCTGACGTTCCGCTGCGTATTTTTCCAGCGCCGCAAGTGCATCCGGCCTGAGCGGATTTTTATAGATCGCCTCGCCGTTGTGCACGACATACTGCCCGTTGATGCTGACATACGTGCCAATATTCAGGTCATCCATCAGCGGTTTGAATGCGAATGGCGCACGCCCTGTCGCGATCGCCACAAAGTGACCGGCTTGCTGTAAATCAGCAATCGCCTGTCTGGCCGAATCCGGCAGCCGCTTCTCATCATCAAGCAATGTCCCGTCTATATCAAAAAAGATTAATTTTTGTGTCATATGTTTTCCTCGTTTCATAGATGATTTGCTTCTATTATTCTATCATAGTCCGGCGGTAAAATCTTTGTGTTTCAGATAGACGATTTCCGGCAGCCGCCGGAAATCAACCCATTATTATACAGACAACTCTGTACTCCTACTCCCCATTCCTTGATGAAACAACTTTAAATGAGTACTTATGCGGGTGGAAGTAAACTTTTGAGTATTCGAAAACCGTTCCATCCCTAAACGTCGAGAAAGCCTCCATGAAAAGCAATGGATCGTGTTCAGCAATCTGCAAATGCTTCATCATTTCATCGTTGGGCATGATCGGGATCAACTCACCGTAACGTCTTTCAATTTTATAGCCTTTGCTGCTGATATAATCATATTTTGATCGCTTCATCACGTCAATAGACAGGTCCGGAAAGAGATCAACAGGCAAATAGGATTCTTCCAAAATTAGGGGCTCGTAATCTGCCAGCCGCAGTCGTTTAACGTAATAAACTTTTTCATCTATTTTCAAATGTTCCCTAGCCTCTTCAGGTGGTGACATAAGTTGAAATTCCAGAATGTCATTGGATGGATCATTGTCCAGACTGCTCATTTCCTCGGTGAATCCCTGTAATTTCAATATATCATGTTCTATCTTTTCATGACTGACATATGTCCCGCTTCCCTGAACACGATATAGGATGTCTTCATCAACAAGCTGTTTGATAGCCTCCCTTACTGTCACTCTGCTGACACCATAAGTTCCGGCCAATTTTGTTTCAGAAGGAATCGCATCCCCATGGGTCAGCTCCGCATTCGCGATGTCTTCCTTAATATGGTTTGCAATTTGTTTGTATAGTGGCGTAGATTCATTCCACATTTCCCTGATCAACCTCTCCATTTTCTGCACTAAGTGTACCACGATTCGTCTATTTTTCATACCAATTTTAAAAGTTGTATTATATTCGTATTGATATTTGTATATAGTTACGTTAAAATCATATTAACAACAACAAGAAAGGGGTTTCATTTAAATGGAAAAGAAAAACTTAGTTATCGTCGGCGGAGGCAGCACATATACACTCGGAATGATCATGAGCCTGACCCGCGAAAAAGAAAACTTTCCACTCAAAAAAATAACGTTTTACGATATTGATGAAGCACGGCAGGAAAAAATAGCTAAAGCTGCAGAGATCCTGCTAAGCGAACATTATCCTGAACTTGAGTCTTTTAACTATACAACAGATAAAGCAACTGCATTCAGTGACATTGATGCAGCATTTGTTCAAATCAGAACCGGCGGACTCGCCATGCGCGAACGTGATGAACAAATACCGGTCAAACATGGTGTCGTTGGTCAGGAAACGAGCGGTGCCGGCGGGATGGCATATGGTCTGCGCTCGATTCACGACATGATTGAACTGGTCAATGACATACGACATTATTCAAAAGATGCATGGATTCTGAATTATACCAATCCCGCAGCCATCGTAGGTCTTGCATTAAAACAGGAATTTCCTGATGACAAGCGGATTTTAAACATTTGCGACATGCCCATAGCAATTATGAAAAGTTATGCAGATATACTCGAAAAAGATGTATGGGAACTTGTTCCGGAATATTTCGGCTTAAACCATTTTGGCTGGTTCAGTAAAATCCTTGATAAACAAGGCAATGACCTGACTCAGGAACTCAAAACTAAAATCATTAACGGTGACTTCATTCCGACAGATAAGGAAATCGCCAATGATGAATCATGGATACAAACATTCAGACAGGCCAGACAAATGCTAATCGACTTTCCAAGGTTTTTACCGAACACGTATCTGCAATACTACCTGTATCCGGACGAATTAGCTAAAAAAGAATCACCTGACAATACAAGAGCAAGACAAGTCATGAACGGCAGAGAAAAACAAGTACATGAACTTTGCGATCATATCATTACACAGCAAACAACAAAGAATATAAATGTCGAAGCTGATATTCATGGTGTCTACATGATCAGGGCAGCTGCTTCGCTTGTATTTAATTTGAAAGAAGTATTCATTGTCATGGTTGAAAATAATGGAGTTATTTCCAACCTCCCTCATGATGCGCTGGTCGAGGTTCCGGCAATGCTGACCAACGACGGAACAAAACCATTTTCTGTTGGCGACATCCCGACTTTCTATAAGGGCTTAATCGAGAATCAGCATGCCTGCGAAAAACTGGTCGTCGAAGCGTATTACGAAAACAGCTATAACAAATTGCTGCAGGCACTGACCTTAAATAGGACGATAGTTCATGCGCCTAAAGCAAAAGCAATTCTGGACGATTTGATTAAAGCGAATAAAGATTACTGGCCTGAATTATATTAAATTCATTTAGGGAAAGAGGAGACAATCATGTTAAAACTCATCATCAATGCCGATGACTTCGGCTATTCAAGGGCAGCCAACTACGGAATCATCGATGCTCATACAGAAGGCGTGCTCACATCCACGACATGTTTGACCAACATGCCCGGCGCGGAGCATGCGTATGAACTCGGCAAACAATACAGCACTCTTGGAATTGGCGTTCATCTCACGTTAACGTGCGGCAGGCCATTGCTGGATAATCACACTACACTTGTCGATGCGGATGGCCATTTTAAAAAGCTGCACCATTATCAGGATAAATTTCACATCGACCAGGATGAATTGTATCGGGAATGGAAAGCGCAAATTGAGGCTTTCCTCAATTCCGGGCTGGTCCCAACACATTTGGACAGTCACCATCACATTAATAACCAGGACCAGATACTGCCTGTTTTTATCCAACTGGCGAAAGAATATAATCTGCCCGTCAGAAATAATTTCGATCAGGAATCTGCCGGGACACAGCTGTTGACAACAGACACGTTCGAATACAATCCGGAAATTATGTTAGCGGATGCACAAACGATTCTGAATCATTATCAAGGTGCTGAAACAGTTGAAATCATGTGTCACCCATCATATCTGGACAAATTCATTATGGAAAACTCCTCTTACGCAACACCGCGTCTGGAGGAATTGGCAGCCATTACGCACCCGGAAACAAAAACCAAACTGAGGGACAACGAACATTTTGAGTTGATCACGTACAACGATTTATGGAGAGGTGAATAATCAATGAGACGTTTCATGCAAAACCTGGGGAAATCGATGCTCATCCCGATTGTGGCACTTCCCGCTGCAGGCATTCTGTTCCGAATCAGTGCGGAAGACCTGCTTGACTGGCCATTGGTGCAGGCAGCCGGGGCTATTTTCAACAACATGGATATCCTGATTGCGATTGGTATCGCGATGGGACTTGCTAAAACAAAAGACAGGGGTATCCCGGCATTAACCGGATTCCTGGCAATCGCTATTTTAAATGAAGGATTGACGATTATAAACCCGGACTTGGATATGAGTGTATTCGGTGGTGTGTTATCGGGATTAATCGCAGCATTCATTTATAACCGTTTTAAAGACACCAAATTACCAGACATATTCTCCTTCTTTGGGGGAGAGAAATTCCCAATAACCATGATCATCGTAACCATGATTCCTGTTACAGGTATTTCAGTATTATTGTGGCCTTATGCCCAATCAGCTATCGACTCCCTTGCACAAGGTTTGGTCGGATTAGGGGCAGCGGGCATTTTCATTTTCGGTTTTCTGAACCGCTTCCTTCTTCCGTTCGGATTGCACCACGTGTTGAACACGTACATTTATTTCGGCCTTGGAAGCTATGAAACTGCAAGCGGAGAAGTCGTAACCGGTGAAATCACCCGTTTCTTGAACGGCGACCCGACTGCAGGCTACTTTTTGGGCGGTTTTTTCGTCATCATGATCTTTGGTGTTCCGGCCATTGCACTGGCCATGACCAGAGCTGCGCATAAGAGGAAAAAAGAAGAAACAAAAGCCTTGATGAGTTCAGGAAGTTTGACGTCTATCGTGGCAGGTCTAACCGAACCGATCGAATTTACATTCCTGTTCACATCACCATTATTGTATTTCATCCATTCTGTCTATACAGGACTCGCCGGTGCCACACTCTATTTGCTTGATGTCCGGCATGGCTTCTCGTGGGGCGGAAGCGTTATTGACTACGCATTAAATCTTGGAATCGCCGATAGCGGATGGATAATCATCCCAGTCGGACTCGCATTCGGTGTTCTTTACTATTTCACATTCTATACACTCATCGTGAAGCGAAACATTAAAGTCGTCGGCCGGGAAGATAATAAGGAGTTCAGTGAAGAGCGGGAAGAAAAGGAAAAAGACTTGGAACTGAGCCATGGTAAATTCGAATACATGGCGAAAAAAATCCTTCAGAATGTCGGCGGCAAAGAAAATCTGGTAGACTATGAAAACTGCATGACGCGTCTGCGCCTGGTAGTAAAGGATGAATCAATTGTAGACGAGGAAAAAATCAAGCAAACAGGTGCACATGGTGTCGTGAAAGTTGATAGTGAACACGTGCAGATCGTCATCGGACCTGAAGTGAGCAATATTTATGAAGAGTTTAAAAAGCAAGTTGAATAGTAAAAGAGTTTGTTCTGAAAGACCGCGGGATGGCGGTCTTTTTTTTACCCAGCCCGCATATTTTGGATCTGCTCTTACTCGTTTTCGCGCTGACTTCAAACGACTTCATACAACCTCAAAACCTACCCCGGCGTCATAACAACTGTGTCCAGCGGGGTCTATGCCCTGGCCCACTCCCACAGAAAGGCACCAGAAACAGATTGTGACCACTGATTGTGTAAAACAGCAATTATAATCGGAGAATGTTATGATAATACATAATACAGGTGAAGAAAGGATGAAATAAAATGTCGCTGGAAAACGTCAAAACCCATTTTAAACAGTGGGATCGTGAACAGGATATAATGGAGTTTGAGAGCTTAAGCAGCACGGTCGAACAGGCAGCTGAAACAATCGGCGTCACGCCAGCCCGGATTGCCAAAACACTGTGCTTCAAAGGTGAGGGTGACACAGCAATCCTGGTTGTGGCGGCAGGCGATGCCAAAATCGACAATAAAAAATTCCGTGGCACTTTTCACTACAAAGCACGTATGCTTTCGCCCGACGAAGTGCTGGAGCAAACAGGACATGCCGTCGGTGGCGTTTGTCCATTCGGCCTGGCAAATGACCTCGATATCTATCTGGATACTTCGATGAAACGTTTTGAAACGGTATTCCCCGCGTGCGGAAGCGAAAATTCGGCAATTGAATTAACCGGTGAGGAACTATTCAACTACTCATTTGCCAAACAATGGATCGATGTTTGTAAAGGATGGCAAGAAGAAGAGATGAAAGAAACTGTGGATAAAACGAATGATGAACTTTAGCATAATTTAGCCATACAGAGAGTATCGAAAAAACATCCCGTATTGCCTTAATGTATTAACACAGCGGGGGACAAATCCCTTTGCCGTGGTTCCTATGGTATACTGGCAGAAACGAATCGATTGGAGGTATGGTGATGAGCGATAAAAAGAATCGTAAAAGTAAGAGCGCCTGTACTGAACTCATAAAAGAAACCAACCTCACCTATGATGACTATGCTTCAATTGATGACGGCAATCGCTATGAACTCGTTGACGGGCAATTAGAATTGATGAGTCCGGCACCATCTGTTATCCATCAAATGGTCAGCTTTCAAATGCAAAGAAATATTGCTGAAAGCTGTGAAAAAGACTACGTTATTTTAAATGCACCGATTGATGTCATATTGGCTGATAATGAAGTGAGGCAGCCGGATCTTGTACTGATCCACCGGGAGCGAATGAACATTTTAAGCAATCGTGGTGTCGTAGGGCCACCAGACCTTGTTGTTGAGATCCTCTCCCCTTCTACTTTAAAGCGGGATAAAATTGATAAGCTGAATACGTATGCCAATTTTCGTATTCCTGAATATTGGACAGTAGAACCCAAGACAGGGATTTTAGAGCAATATTCTCTGCACAAGAACCAGTATAATCTTATAAATATTTTCCAAAATGACGAACCTATAACTTCTCCTGGCATCACGTGTATATCCTTCACGATGGCAGAAATAATGCAAAGTATTCCTAATTTGGATTAAACCCCGGCGCCCGATTCACACTTTGGCGGGGAGTGCCGCACGTTT